>JBCDIR010000256.1:0-5105 GCA_038748735.1 Bacteroidota bacterium
AGTGGCACTTGATCGTCATTGCGTTGTGTTCATCGAACGTGATTTTTCCGCTAACCGTTATCTTCTTTTTCTCTAGTAGCTTAGCGAAATAGGGCTTAACGTGATCAAATTCCGGTAAAATATGGCTATTTACCAGTGGAATGAGAACAGTTTCGCCCAGTTCTCCGATCCGTTTTTTCACCTCAACTACGCCCATTTTGAACCTTGCCTTTATTAATGGGTAGGTGAAAAGTATCTTGATGTCTTCTTTTTGCACTTCCGAAACTTCAGGCTGCCCAGCAGTACGAGAGGTGAGTGTCGTTCTTTTCCAATCGGGATTGGAAACACGTCGGGCTGGCGCTGGCTGTGCTGGCGTAGTAAAGTCCGCAATTCCCTCGAAATCTAAGCGGATATAAAAGTTCAGCACTTTTTGGAGGGCGCGCCAGTTAACCGTTCCGAAGTGGAGCGTCCGTATCGGTGACTTGGAAGTTTGCTGCGCGAAATCCGCCGCCTTCGGTTGCGCTTCGTAATCGACGACTTCTACGCTCAAACTTCCGGTGGATTTATCGTACGTCAACAGTTCCACTTGCCAGTAAACGGGTTCTCGTTCGTTGAGACTAAAGGACGTTTTAGGTGGAAAATTTGTATCAGCCCACGCCACGAATGCCGTTTCGTTGTAGAATGCACCTTCGTTGGTCAGCTGTAAGATGATATGCTTTTTGGAACTGGGCAAGTTGCGTTTTTGGTTAGCATGAAATCAATCACCAAGATACAAAACTACCCCAAAACTGACAATCAAGTCCTATCTTTGCACCATGCCACCAACCGATCATCGCGCGGCCCTCAACCCGGCCCTTGCTACGGCTTTTTACCAAGAATTGCTCAAGGTGCTGCACCGGGAGGAGCAGGAGGTAAAAACGCGCGTGCTCGGCATTGAGCAACTGCTGCACTTGGTCTTCCAGGAAGCTACTCGGCGCGATAAACTGCCCTTCACTACCCACTTCGCGCGCTTAGCCTACGCCGCTCACCAGTACGGACTGCCGAGGCAGTTGCAGTACTACGTACACCAGTTTCGGCGGCGCGCCCGGGACGAGACACAACAAACGGAAACTACGACCCTCCACCTAGGCGCAAAAGTCACGGCAGAAGTCCTGCTCGGCATCTGGCAAGTCAATATCCCCGAGGACCTCATCGAGTGGTTGCCGCTGGAATGGCCCTTGCAGATGCAAACCGTAGCCGTGGCCAGCTTCCGCCCTCGGGTCCGCGTACTCGCACTAGCAGATGAGCCCGCCACCGAGCGCCTCCTCGTCCGCGACGAAGCAGTACCCGAGCGGGAAGTCTACGTGCAGTATAATGTCCCCGACCGCAACGAAGAATTTGCTAAATCTATTCAGATCTTACGTCAAGTAACGGGCTTTCCAGTCACCCTAAATTTATTGGACGTCGAAGTAGGTGCCGACGGCATCTACCGCCCCCGCGCCTTCGTCATCGAACCCGATTTTTTGGTGGACGTCTCCGCGGTAGCCAACGCCTTTCAGGGGGCGACTACCCACCCGTGGGGACACTTACTCAAAAAGTTTTTACCCTTCGAGCAAAGTATTCCGCTCCTGCTGGGTAATATCGCCAACTTCTTCCTGGACGAATTAATGACCAACCCGTCAGCAAGGTACGAAGACCTCGCCCCGCGTATTTTTCAGCTCAGTCCGCTGGCCTTGTGCTGCTTTTCGGAGCGGGAACTGCGGGAAATGATGCAGAAAGCCCAGGGCCACTACGTCCGCCTCCAACAGATGGTGCAGACCGGGTTCACCCAAGAAGGTATGGAACACGAGCACTGCTACTTGGAACCCACTTTTTACAGCGAACGCCACGGCCTCCAGGGACGGCTCGACCTGCTCTACCGCAGTCCCGATCCGCAGGGGCAAAATAGCATAGTCGAACTCAAAAGCGGTAAGCCCTTTATGCCCAACCGCTACGGTATCGGCCCAAGTCACTACATCCAGACGGTCCTCTACGACTTCCTCGTCCACGCCACCTACGGCGACAAAATCAACGTGGGTTGCTACATCCTGTACAGCAGTCAGCAGGAGCGTCCGCTGCGTTTTGCCCCCGCCATCAAAGCGCGACAATTTGAAGCACTCGAAGTGCGTAATCACCTCGTCGCTATTGAGTATTTACTGTGTCAACTGGGCCTCCGTGCGGGAGATTTGTATCAGCAAACCCAACGGGTAATCGGTCGCTTGGACCCGGGCAGATTTCCTTTACTCAAAGGATTTGCCAGTCGTAACTTACAAACTTTCGCCAGCGTATGGCAGCGGCTTAAACCCTTGGAGATAGCCTATATCGGTGCCTTTGCGGGTTTTGTGGCGCGTGAGCAACAACTCGCCAAAATCGGCGTACAGGGCGTGGACAAACTCAACGGTCTAGCCAGCCTCTGGCTCGATCACTGGCAGGATAAAGAAGAGCAATACCAGCGTCTTGCTAAGCTACAATTAGTTGTTAACCAAACCAAAGAAGAAGAACCGCTACTGATTTTACGGCGTACCGAGCAAACGAATCCGCTGGCTAATTTCCGCAAGGGAGACATTGCCGTGCTTTTCCCGTATACATCCACAGGACACGGAGCACTCCGTCATCAGGTTTTCAAATGCACCATCGTAGCAATTGATGCTGAGCAAGTAACCGTACGCCTCCGCTGCCGTCAATTCAATGACCGCCTTTTTCGGGAACAGGAGTTTTGGACCCTCGAACACGACCTGCTCGACAGCAGTTTCTTAGCCTACTACCGCGGCCTCTTTGAATGGGCACAGCAGCATCCTGATCGCCGCCAACTATTGCTGGGACAACGAGCACCTCGACCAGCCGATCCAGCCGCCTTGCCCTGGCCTACTACGCTTACGAAAGAACAAGCTACGCTACTGAATCAGCTCCTGGCCGCTCCCGAGTACTTCCTGTTGTGGGGGCCACCCGGTACGGGAAAAACCAGTGTGATGCTACATTACGCGGTTAAGCATTTACTGGAAGAAACGGAGGAGAACATTCTGCTCCTTGCCTACACTAACCGGGCCGTAGACGAGATTTGCGAGTCCATTGAACGGATTTCGGAGGAGGTGCGTGGGCAATATTTGCGCATCGGTTCTAACTACGGTACGCACCCCAATTACCAGTCGCAGTTGTTGCAAAATCAAAGCAGCAGTATCCGTAAACGCCAAGATCTCCGCCAACTCATCGACCAGCGCCGCATCTTCGTAGGTACGGTGGCGTCCTTGGCCAGTAAACCGGAACTGTTCCAACTCAAAACCTTCGAACGCGTCATCATCGACGAAGCCTCGCAGATACTAGAACCGCTAATCATCGGCTTGCTTTCGCGCTTCCCGAAATGGGTCCTCGTGGGCGATCATCGCCAGTTGCCCGCCGTAGTGACGCAGGATAAAGCTTTGACCCAAGTCCGTGACAACTCCCTCGTACAAGCAGGCATTACCGACCTTAGTCAGTCGCTCTTCGAGCGGCTTTTCCTCAACGCACAGGCCAACGGTTGGACCTGGGCCTACGGACAACTTACCCACCAGGGGCGTATGCACCGGGATGTTATGGCGTTCCCCGCTCAGTTTTTCTACCAACAGCAACTCCAGTGCTTGCCGCAAACACTGAGCGCGTACCAGCGGCAGTGCCAGCCGCTAGGATGGACTATTCCTGCGGATGCGAACGTACTAGAGCAACAGTTGGCTAAGCAACGCCTACTGTTTTTCGCTACTACGATAGATGAGGATAGCACGACCCAAAAAACAAACCGTCACGAAGCCCAGCTCATCGTCGACATGATCCGTGCGTTGGAACGGCTGAGCCAAGGCAACAACGAAACTTTGACGAGTAACCGCATCGGCATCATCACCCCCTACCGCGCGCAAATTGCGCAAATCCGTAGTCTCCTCGCAGCCGCCGATTTGGACCCCGACCGCTTCACCATCGACACGGTAGAACGCTACCAAGGCGGTGCCCGCGACATCATCCTCATTAGTCTCTGCACGAACCATCCGCGTCAACTCCAGTCCCTCGTCTCCCTGTCTTCGGATGGCGTAGACCGCAAGCTGAACGTCGCCATGACGCGCGCGCGGGAGCAATTGGTACTAGTAGGGAATCCAGCTATTTTACGACAATCGGAGGGGTACCGAGCTTTACTTGATTTCATTAAAAAATAAGTATTCGGCGTCGCCTGTTCTGTTCGTATGCTATTCAGTCTTTGACCTTATTGATGTACAATCTCCTTCCTTTTAGTGCCAATCGCCCTCTAAAACCGAGCGCTTTTTTAGCAGATTCTATTTTTTCGAACTCAACGAAAGCATACCCTTTAGATTTATTTGTCTCTTTATTAATCGGAATGACAATATCCGCTATACTTCCAAACTGAGATAACACTTCTTCCACGTCTGCCTCGGTAGCATACCAGTCGACCCCAGCGACAAAGACCTTGGCATAGTCAGCATTATCGTCAACCTCAGTGGTTTGATTAATATTTTGCAATACTTCTTCAGCAGCATTCTTTGCAGGCAGGACGATTTGGAATCTTGGAATACTCTTCTTTGAAACGCGCTTCTTTTTACTTAGTTTTTGCGCCTCGGTATTGGAAACTTTGCTCACTAACACCCCATTTTTGCGTAAATCTTCTAAAAGTTGCCGATAGTAATCTGTATCAACAATCCCTACGTGATCGAAGATTTCTTTTGGTGAAATAAGTCGCCCGTTGATTCCCAGCTTTAGAATTGTCTTGTGTTCCCTGTTAAAATCAAAGTTTTCAAAATGATCAAGCCAAATTTTTTCTTCTTTAGTGTATATAAATTTGTAGAAAAGGGTTACGATGAAAGACTTATTAGGGGATTCAATTCTCGGAGGCACCAACTCATTTTTGTTCATCAGATCGAACATCCTTCTTATCCCTTCTCCTAATTCACGAATATATCCATACTCTCTCAAAACTCTAGCGAGGTAAGTATTTCTCGTTTCGTGGGCTCCCTTTAGTTCTTTTAAATCCTCAATAGTAAGCTTGGAAAGCAGCTTACCAGGACTTAATACTTCCAATCGATCATCAAAAATCCTAATCTCAATTCCTCTGCCTTCAAGACTATAATCAC
>JBCDIR010000257.1:0-5090 GCA_038748735.1 Bacteroidota bacterium
AAACACAAACGGTTGCCGAAGAAGGGTACGTTAACAAAACTTTTGCTAAAACCGTGCCAAAGGTGCATCGGTAAGCCAGTTGTGGTAGGGTTGCACCGCCAGGCAGCCCGCTACGCGCAATACCTCTAAATAACTACGGTAAAGCGTCGCTTCGCGCTTCAGGGCCAGGGCCTGGCGTTGCTCCACTCCCGCTTTGGCAATAAAAATAGTGCGAAGGTTTTGCACGCCCTTTTGTTGTAAAACGGTGGGACCAAAGGTCGTTTCGTAGCTTGCTTTTTCTGCTAAAGCGAATTGGTAATCGTCCAGTGCTTGGCGCAAATTGGCTTGTGCCAAACGGTAATTATCGGCGTATTCGTCAATCAGTTCATCCAATTGATTTTCTTCCTCTAGTTCTTCGAGTCGCAAGTATTGTTCATCGATGCTGTTTTCATTGCGTAGGGGAAGACGCATGGCTGCGCCGATGCTCACCCGAGCGGGAAAGGTGGGGTCACGGTCTCCCCGGTAGCGAACTTGCAAAAATTCTAGTAGCTGCCGATTAGCGGCCTGTTCGGCCTCCGTCTCTGTTTGCGCCAAGCCCACTTCCAATGCTTGGCGACTAATCCGACTCGGTACGGGTAGGGTATCGGCGAGTTGTAGACCAATAGCCGCCAGTGATTCCGCCGTCAGCACCTGATTCGCCGTGAAATCAGCCGCAGCATTCGGTAAATAACCGTTGAGCTTTCGCTGCAGTTGCGCTCGGCGGTGGGCCAGGTCCTCCGTCCGTAACCGGAGTTGCAATTCATCGTCTTGCAGTTTGAGCCAATCGTCCGTAGCGTCATCCCCGTACTGACTCACTTGTTGCGCCGCGTAGCGCATTTGCTCGGCCAGTGTCGCTTGTTGTTGTTGTAAAAATGCTTGTTCCTTTTCCAGCAGCACGTATTCGACCACCAAATGATAACGTTCGTACAGCAATACCTCCAGGGCCTCTTCTTGTGCGGCTATCCGCATACTCCTCTCGTAGGCATTCACGCTGCGTTGTAGCTTACGTTGACGCAAACTATTGAACTGAAAACGAGCCGTATACTGCTGATCGGTCAACGTAAAATCGCGCGTTTGGGTTCTCAGTTCCGCTTCTTCCAACAGGGGTAACTCCAAGTCCGCATCATCAAAAAAATCGACTTCCTTCGCTAGCCGTACGTACTGTACGTCCTGCCAAGCCGTAACAATTACGTCATTACTATTCAGGCCCGTTATTGCTGTTTGAGCCACCGCCACAGCCTGGTGTAATATCATCACGACGAGTGCTAGTAATAGCCGTAGACCAATTGGATGAGTATGAGAAAAACGCCTATTCCACATACGCTTACTCTTTGACGACTAAGACCCGCTCGCCTTGCAGCAACTCGTTGGGCAGCGGTAATTGGACGCGCACCTCACGCCCCCACGCTTGCACAGTTGGGTCGCGCCGCATTCGCACGGGCAACTCGCGGATTTTGCTCCCCAGCCCCGTCACTGTTCCAATTACCTGATAGTCTTTTTTCTGGATGGAACGTACCACCAAAGTATCTCCCAACTGGATAGCGACGCGTTGGCCTTCCGGTAGGTAAGTGGTCACTTCGTTGGGTTGTGCTTGGTAGATACTGAGGATAGCCTGGCGCGCACTCACCTGTTCACCGGGTACGATATTCAAACTGCCGACCACGCCAGCGGCGGGAGATTTGATGGCCTGAGCGTTGCGCTGACGTTCCAGTTCGGTAGCCTCTACGCCCATTTGTGCTAGGCGAGCGTCGAGGGCTGCCCGAGCCGTTTGTGCGTTCTGGCGCAACGTTCTTATTTGGAGATCGTAGAGCTTGGTGACTTCCGCTCGCTCGGCTTGGAGTGCGGCCAGTTCGGCACTGAATTGGTCCGGAATAGCGATAGCGTTCTCTAGTAATTGCTCCGTCAATGTCCGTTGACGCGCTTGCTCTGCGGTTACTTCCCGTAGTTTATTATCTACTTCAAACAGGGCCAGTTCGCGTTTCTGTTGTAGCTCTTGAATTTGTGCCTGACGCTCGGCGCTTTGCTCACGGCGTTCGGCTTCTAGGCGCTGGCGCTCGGTGCCGAGGCTGGCCTGGGCGTAGGGCAGCTCGTTGCGTTCTAGGTAGGCCAAAGTTTGACCAGCTTGCACCGCTTCTCCTTCCTGCACCGTGAAGCGCAGCAGCAAGCCGGCGAAGTCTACTGCTACGTCAATATCGGGGTCTTGCGCAATGCCGTAAAATTCGGTGGGCTGTTCTTGTAATTGCCGCGTAAACGGCACGATGACCAACAAGCCGATGACCATCACCACGTAGACGGGGTTGATTCGCATAGTCTTTACAGTACTTCGGTTTGTTGTTTACGGTTGATACGAATATTGAAGAGCGACTCGGTCTGCAGCAGCTCTTCGAGTAGCTCTTCTTCTTTGGCTCCTTTGCGGAGGACCATCTGGTAGTCGTAGCTGAATATTTCTCGCTCGGTTAACTCTTCTACGGTCAGTTGGAGTTGTTTCAGCTCGTAGCGTTCACAGTGCCTGCTGAGGATAACGTCTATTTCTTCTTCGCTGAATTCCTCTCCTCGTTCGCGCTTAAAGCGTACGCCACCCAGTTGCTGGGTACGACCAAATGGCGATAAGCGCAGCAAGAAAGCCGCTCCACAGAAGGCCGTCACCCCCGCCACGGCGGCGTTGAACCCGTACACCCCACAGGCAATACCCGTAGCCAGAGCGGCAAACATAAAGATGATATTCCGAGGATTGTTGATGGAGGTTCGAAAACGAATAATGGCCAGCGCGCCCAACATTCCCAACCCGCGGGCTAGGCTGTCACCAATGGCGTGCATCACCGTTGCCGCTACGATGGCACCCAGAATCATCGCCTGTAAAAAGTGGTGCGACAATTTGATCTCCGCCGTCGTCTTCTCGTACGTAAACGCCAGTACACACCCCAGCACGAAAGCCAGCAGCATAGCGTAGACGGTGGATAGGAACGTGGGGTTGGCAACGTTCGTTTGGAAAATGGAAAAATCTAACATTCAAGTCGGTCTGTAGCCAAAATTCAGCTCAAAGAAACACAAAACTAGCAAAATACACCACAGCTCTTAGCGACAAGTGTGTACAACAGCTTGCAAAATACCCCGGAAGAAAAGACTAAGACATATTACAAAAAAATGTGTTGGCATCCTTTTTGGACAGGATGAGTTGTTTAAATCCAATTTTAAGCTGCTTGGGATAGGGACGATTGTCGGGGGAGGCCAGCGTGCTTCCCCCCGACGGGGGCTTTCTACCTCGCTCAGCACAAATACTATTCAATGAAGCTGTACCAACTACTGCAAGATGCCCGTTTTTGGCTCATCTTGCTGGGCATAATCGGGCTGGTGAGCCTACTCACCGCCGGACAATCCCTCTAAACTTTTGAACGGGAGACGAGAAATACTCCCCCAATTGATAATCCAGGCACACGCTTTGTGTCTGGATTTTTTTAATAAAACCACGACTAAACCACCTTCATTGGCTTCGGCTGCTTGGTGAGAGCGAGTATTTTTTCGTAATGGTCAATGATGACCTGCGGGCGAGTACTGGGAGAGACGTCCAACATCAGATCGTAGGTATCCGCTTGTTGGGGTACGGGGCCGATTTTGAGGGCAGCGGGGGTTTTCAGTACGATCATTTCCGTCGGAAGGTTGCTTTGCGCAAACAGACAAACGAGCGCGTCGTAGCTACTCCCCCAAAACTTGGCGACACCTTCGCCCTTGGGCCGCTGTGCCCAGTCGATTTCCTTATCCGTAAAGTGCGTAAAGGGAAAGGTCGCTTCGGCATCCGCTACGGGTAGGTAACCGAGCAGGGTAACCGACTTATTCTGCTTGCGCAAACGTTCGGCGTATTTCAATACGACTTTGCGATCGTCTATTTCGCCCGCGGGAAAGAGTATGGCGATGCTCCTGGCTTCGTCCAAGTTGCGGGGTGGGCGGCCCAAATGCCGCGCCGCCTTTTCAGGTAGCGCCCGTTGGTAAAAATTCGCCTTGATTCGGTCCCATAAACTCATAGTGCCTCTAACGCTAGTGGTAGGGGTTTATTCTTCTGCGGCTACGGTATCGTAAACGCCAATTTGGGCGTATTTGTTAATCCGCTGCTCAATGCGCGTATCGGGATCAAGTGCTTGCAACTCGGCGATCACTTTTTTGAGCTGGCGTTTGAGCAACTTGGCCATTTCCTCGGGATTGGCGTGCGCGCCCCCGGCGGGTTCCTTGATAATACCGTCGATAATGCCGAAAGATTTCATATCCTCCGCCGTCAGTTTGAGGGCCTCGGCTGCTTGTTCTTTGTAGTCCCAACTGCGCCACAAAATGGAACTGCAAGACTCCGGCGAAATGACCGAATACCAAGTGTTTTCCAGCATAAACACCCGATCGCCCAGGCCGATACCAATGGCACCGCCGCTGGCACCTTCTCCAATTACGCAGCACACAATCGGTACGCGTAACTGCGCCATCTCGAAGAGATTTTTGGCAATAGCCTCAGCTTGTCCGCGCTCCTCCGCTTCGATACCGGGGTACGCACCGGGCGTGTCAATTAAACAAATGACGGGATAGTTAAAACGCTCAGCCATTTTCATCAGGCGCAACGCTTTACGGTAGCCTTCGGGGTTGGCCATGCCGAAGTTACGGTACTGGCGCATCTTGGTATTCACGCCTTTTTGGTGACCAATGATCACCACCGTTTGACCATCCAAACTGCCAATGCCTCCCACGATAGCTTTATCGTCCTTGAAGTAGCGATCGCCGTGGAGTTCGACGAACTTGCGGCACATCTGCTCAATGTAGTACAAGCTGTACGGCCGTTCCGGATGACGAGACAATTGTACCCGCTGCCAGCCCGTCAAATTGCTGTAAATCTCCTTGCGGACGGTGCGAATTTTGGCCTCCAATTCCTTAATAGAATCCGACATATCCAAATCGCCTTCCTCCGCTACTTGCTGGATTTTATTCAACTGCTCGTGCAGCTTCTCCAGCGGTTTTTCAAATTCCAAAAAAACCATAAGACCACTTATTTGAGGCACAAAGATAGGGAAGTGAGCGTATTTGAGGCAGCGATGTTA
>JBCDIR010000258.1:0-5087 GCA_038748735.1 Bacteroidota bacterium
CCCACCCAAAAAGTACGCATTTGATAACCAAACTTGGAAAAGTGGCAAAAGTGGCCTACTTTTGTTTTGTGAAGTTCCAATCACGTAAAGGATACATTGACAGCATCCTTTTGTAAACAAGTTTGGTTTTAAAAAATGGGTGGCCCCTTCAGCCTTCCTTGTGTCGGTATCTAAGCGTGAATTGGAACTTCACTTAGATGGGGTCACTTTTATTTATTCACTTTATGAAGTTCCAACTCATGACAGAGCAACAACAAGCCTGGGTCCACCTGGACAATGCACCCGCGCACGTACGCCAGTACGTAGAGCGCCTGGAGCGAGAGAGCGCCATGCTCCGCGAAATCTTTTACGGCGACGACTATAAGAATGGTAATGTAATGCACTGGCTCAACCAGTCGTTGCAGCACAGCTACTTGCTGTACCTGAGCAACACAGTAGAGTTTCCCAGTGCCAACCCCAGTGAGGACTTGCACCTGCTCACCGATTTGCAGGACGCACTGTGGAAAGCGAACCTCTACGTGCAACAAAATCCGCTGCAATAAGTAGAAAGGGGTGGGCGTGTATTGGTACACCTAGGAAAAATACATATATTGCCCAAAGGAAATGTATAAGACAAGCTAAAGCGTAGTAAAATGGGGGTGCAATTAAGGTCACGCGCCCCTGAAATTGACGTAAAATTGTGCATTCCTATGAGTATTTCCGAGACGATCACCGCGCCCCCCTTACCTATTGTTATCACTAAAGGCGAGCTGGCCCGTTATTTGGGCTGTCACACCAGTACGGTGTGGCGTACTTACCTAACCAAAGACACTTTAGCCAGCTGGGGCTACGATTATGATACGCAAGTAAAGCGTTATCATAAATTTTCTGTTTCCCTGACGGCGAAGATCATCGAGCACTTTCACATCACAGCGGAAAGGTGGCACAGTATTGTATCACCGCACATCATATCACACCGCCGCGCAGCGTAGCACACCCATTTGAATGGCGCGTGGACACGGTATATAATTGTGTCAACGCAAAATTCGTATGGGGAAATTGCTTACTAATATTGCTATCGGCTTGGCTATCAACTTTGCACTCCGCAAGGGGAGCCAAGCCGTTAGTGATTTGGCTAGTGAAATCGACTGGGAAGTATTGCCCGTTAGTCGCAAAGACTTGCGGCTCCAACTTCAAAACGGCAAGCTGGTGGCTATTATCACGGCCCGCCTGCGGGTGCAAAACAATTTGCCCGTGTCCATCTACCTAGATGGTTACCGGGCGCAAATCACCCAAGAAGGTCAGCCACTTAGTACACTAGCGACTACCCAGCGCATTGAGCTACCGAGCAAATCACCGCGTACCCTCCAGGGGCAATTTGTGGTGGTGGGTGAGCAATTCACCAGCCGTCTGTCCGCCATCTTAGACGGGCAGGGTAGTCTCACTGCACCCATTCAGTTCAACGGGCAGCTCACCCTCAGCGGTAACCGCACCCTCCCCATTTCCAAACAACTTAACTTTTTCAGCCTGTCATGAGCCAGTACGCCGTGAAACCGCCCAACGTGCGGGTGACGCTGAAAAAGCGCACCTATAATACCAGCGACATCATTGCGCAGGTACAAGAGGTGTTGCGTACCGATGTGGATGATACGGCTAATTTCGCCCGTCAGTTTGCACCGACCCGTGAGGGAATGCGGGCGCTGTACCAAAAGGTGCACAACCGGATCACCTACGTAGAAGACCCGAACTTCTACCAGTGGGTGCAAACACCGTCCTTTCTGTGGCACCATACGCGCCGAGGCGACTGCAAGAGCTTGGCCGTATTCATTAGTACGGTGCTCCAAAATATGGGGGTAGCGCACCTTATCCGCTACGTCAGCTATTCGTGGGTGGGCAAATACAGCCACGTCTACGTGGTAGCCCTCATCGACGGCGATGAAATTCCGTTGGACATCACCTTCGGTAAGCAAGAAAACGCGGCCTGGGATGCAGAGAAGTCCTACCGCCGCAAAAAAGACTATGAAATGGAACCAGGACTGTACAAGCTGGGCAATACGGGTACGGTGAGCCTCACCACCCGCGAAAAGCAATACGTGGATAACGTCAACGCCACGCTGTCCGAAATGGAATTGGCGCTGGCCGATATTCCAGACTCAGTCGTAACCTCCGGCGGTGGTGACATCACCCAAAAAACCAAAGGCGAGCTGGACCGCCAAATCTGGAAAGACCGCTACGAGATTGAAGCAGGACAGGCCGCAACTCCCGCCGCTCGCCGTCAGTTACAAGCTGCCGCCGAAGCCTTGGACCGGGGCCAAGTAGCGGGTATCTACGGCCTGGACGGTACGCCACTCGGTCGTCAGGTAGACAGCATCCTACGCAATACGCGCAGCAATGCCCCTGCCTTTTCTGACTTCACGCTGTCGTTGGGCAATGCACCCACGGACCCGGCTATCTCAGGTCTGTTCAAAAAAATTGGCGGCTTCTTCCGTAACGTCGGTAACAAGTTCAAGAACCTGTTTAAGAAGTTCGTCAACTGGGTGTGGAAAGGTCCGGCCAAGTTGATGGGGGGGTACTATCTGTTTTTGTGGGCCAAAAAGCGCGTAGTGCGTAGCCGAGAAATGCGCCGGCGTATCGCTGCGCAGGAAAAGTCCTTTAACTGGATTCAGAAGAAAGGCAAGTTTTCCCGTAGCCAACTCATGGGCGTGATGGAAAACGGCATCAAGAAAAACACGGGGGCCAGTCCTCAGCAGATTTTCGGCATGGCTAAGGCAAATCATATCGGTGCCTTACCTGCCGTGCTGGTGGCCATCGGCAAATTTGTGGTCAAAGCTATCGGCTGGGTCATTAAGGTGGTCCAGAAGATCGCGGGCCTATTCAAAGGCCGTAAGTCAGAAGCGGGGGTTATCAACGAAAGTACCTCCAGCGACGTGGCTATCCTCCAAGAGGAGGCCCGCCTCGAGGAAGAGGCCACCCGGACCAATACGGGCGCAAGCCCTAACAGTAATACCAACAATAGCGGTGGTGGAAGCGGTGCGGGCGCACTGGCTGCGCTGGCCGTGGTGCCGTTCCTTTTGCGGGCGGCGTAACATATAATAACCTCAAAAAACTAAAAAATGGCACTATCAGCCTTGCAGCGAGCTTATAATTCGCTGCGCAAACGCAAGTCCGCCTACTGTAAGGGTAAGGTAAATAAGCAAATGGTAAAGCTCGCAGCAAATACCTATATCAAAAAGGCAATGGCAAAAGGACAAACTAAGAGCGAAGCGACGAAGAAAGCAAACGCTATTCTTAACGCAGGTTGCAAAATGAGCAGCCGCGTATCTGGCACGAAAAAGCGTAAGACGCGCCGCCGTCGCCGCAAGTAGTCGGTAAGTATTTATCATTAATCACTATAAATTTTCGCTGCCATGTGCAAAGGAAAAAAGACTTGTCGTGCTTGCAGCATCAAAATAGGAAGGACCATGAGTCGTAAAACTAAAGTCACCATCACTACCGAAGACCTCGTATTTGCAGGCGTAGGTGTGGTTGCTGGCCTAGCGATCAACCCGCTGGCCAACAAAGCCCTCGAAGGGCAAAGCGAAAGCATTCGCAATACCGTAGGCACGGCCCTACCTGCCGCTAAATTGATTGGCGGTGGCTACTTGGCTATGCAAAAGAAAATGGACCGCCGCGCCCGTTGGTTTGGCGTGGGTGTATCTGCTGAAGGTGCAGGAGAGATAGCCTTGCGCTACATCCCCTCCAACTTCGTCAGTATCCAAGGCGTAGACGGCGACATCTTCAGCATGATCGGCCAGACTGTCGAAATTCCGATCAATCCGAGCGTGAGCAGTGCGCTACCCGCTGGCGGTATCGGCTTTGAAGAGGATGCCATCCTCGGCACGGAAAACGTGTACGCGGATATGGAGGAAATGGTAGACATGATCTAGTCGAGGCCACCCCTCTCACTATGAATAAGACGCAGCGATTTCCCCTACGATTTGAGCGACTTATTCACCAAGAAAATATCGTAACGATGAATAACGGCATCGGACAACCCCAAGCCCTACGCGCAGGCATGAAAATCGCGCGTTCCCTCGGACTACGTGGCGAAAACGCCCGTCCACATTTGCTCATTTTGACGGCTCCTTTGCTGTCAGATACGGACAGCTACAACCTGTCCCTAGAGCACAGCGATCAAAGTAAAGTACTGCCCTGGGCAGAAGGTCTACGCGACCGTAACGGCTTTGTGGGGGTAGCTCACGCGCTCGGTATCGCCAAGGTACCCGTACGTGGTGGCATCGAATACCCCAGTGCGGCACAAATCGCGTTCCACAACGACCAAGCCCTATTCCCGACGGCTGCGACCAACGTACTAGCGGAATGGGAGCAACTCGGTTCCCTCTACATGGGCCGTCACAGCTTGGTGACCAACGACAAGGTGCGGATCGACAAGAACCCGAACTACGGTTTGCTGACGCGTAACACCACGCAGCACAGCGCCACCACGGTCAACGAGCAGATTGGCGACCAGTTCAAGGAAATTGGTGCGCCCGTTCGCTTCGCAGGTGGCGACACGAACAGCATCGACTTCTACGTACCCTGCAAGGACAAGTCCCTCATCGGCGGTACGGTTACTGGTGGCAACGGCCACAAAAACTACCTCGTCTATTTCCTCGCTGGTGCCATCATTAAGGGCGGTACTACCAAGGTGTACACGAAGTAGAGAGTACGATTTTGTTTCAATTGAAAGTGTATTTAAGGGAGGCGGACCCAGTGCCGTCTCCCCACTTTAAAATTCAACAGTCATGCGTTACGGCATTCGTGATTTAAACCGGGTAGAAACTAACCCACTAGGCCAGGCCATTGTACGCCGGGTCAATATTAAGGTACCACTGGAGGCTAATAAGTCCACCTACGCCATCGAAGAAAACAGCCCGCTAGAGCGCAATTTTCCGCTGGGGTTGTGGGTAACTAAGCCGGGTACCAAAGTCAATCAAAATAAAACGCAAGTAGCAGGGGCCATATTTGACAGCGCCTACATCATTTTGCGCAATCAAGAAACCAACATCCTCACCAAGTTGCCTTTCGAGCAGGTGCGCCTCGCCAACGAGCAGGGTTTGCCGTTTCGC
>JBCDIR010000259.1:0-5077 GCA_038748735.1 Bacteroidota bacterium
CGCTACGAAATCCTTACGGAATCCGCCGGCCCGAGCGACTGGCTGCCTATGTTCAACTCCATTGAAAACAGTGGAGCCGCCTGGAGCATGACCATTGATCGCGAAAATTGGACCAAAACTGAGGCGTCCGCATAGAACAGAAAAAGTTGCTGCATATCTCTATAATGATCACCTAAGCGCAGTAAGGAAGGTCGGAGAAATCGCACTTTTGTAGCAATACAATCAACCATAAACCGCCTAGCTTCGGAGGAAGCCTACCTACCAAAAGTAGGTCGAACTAACGATAAAGTATATGCAACCGATTAAAACCATGGCGCAGTTCGCCGCCGAAGATAAAGCTCCTGAAATCCTCTTTTGGGTAGGCTGTGCCGGTAGTTTCGACGATCGCGCCCAGAAGGTAACGCGCGCATTTGCCGAAATCCTCCAAGCTGCCGGAGTTGATTTTGCCATCCTCGGCAACGAAGAAAGCTGTACCGGAGACCCCGCCCGCCGCGCCGGCAACGAGTTCATCTTCCAGATGACGGCCCTCCAGAATATTGAGGTGCTGAACATGTACAACGTCAAGAAGATCGTCTCGGCTTGTCCACACTGTTTTAATACCATCAAGAACGAATACCCGGCGCTCGGTGGCAACTACGAGGTCGTTCACCACACCCAACTCCTCCAAGAGCTCATCGACGAAGGCCGCATCAAACTGAAGGAAGGCGGCACGTTCAAAGGTAAGCGCGTCACTTACCACGACAGTTGCTACCTAGGTCGTGCCAATGGCATCTACGAAGCTCCCCGCGCGACTCTAGCGGCTCTCGACAGTCAACTCGTCGAGCTGAAACGCAGTAAACAAAATGGCCTCTGCTGCGGCGCAGGCGGTGCCCAAATGTGGAAAGAAGACGAACCCGGCGACAAGCGTATTAACATGGAGCGTTCGGAAGAAGCGCTGGCTACGGGCGCGTCCGTCATCGCGGTCAATTGTCCTTTCTGCCTCACCATGATGAGTGACGGTGTGAAAGCGAAAGAAAAACAGGAAGAAGTGATGGTGCTGGATTTGAGTGAGTTGATTGTGGAGAACTTGGCGTAGTGTTTCACTGACCTACAGTCTGTGTGGGGAGGGTGTTCCTTGCGCTGCGTGCTCCGTGTTAACCACGAATTGCACTTGGTTAGCACAAAGATCGCTGAGGGTCCCACTGAGTACACAGAGAAATACTAAATAGTGCCTGTACTCCGTGTTCTTTGTGAGTCGCTCCGCGTACTCAGTGTAAACCACGAATTGCACTTGGTTAGCACAAAGATTGCTGAGGGTCCGCTTGCGAGTGGTCTCTGACCCGAGCGTCTACTCGAAAAGACATGCGATGGGTGCTTGTCTGCTGTGGGAAACTCAACAACTCCTCCCGGTGCGTCTCTGACGCATACGATCAGCTATTCCGTACTGTCTTCAGTCCGCTGCGTAAACCACGCATTACACTTGGTTAGCACAGAGACCGCTGAGGGGCTCACTGAGTGCGCAGAGAAATACTGAATATTGCCTGTGCTTTGTGTTCTCCGTGAGTCCCTCCGCGCGCTCAGTGTAAACCTAGGCCACAGGTATCCATCAGCTGCGAGAAGTCCAAGAACGCTTCAACCTGCGTCTCCGACGCATACGATTAACAAGTCAGTACAGCGACCAAAGAAAAAGCCGCATCTCCCGATGCGGCTTTAGCAATAATATAATTCCACGAATAAAAAAGAGTTAATCAGCAATCTGCACCTTCCGGTTCAGCGTGCCTTTTTCGTTACTGACGCTCAGGACGTAGATACCCGCAGGTAGATGGCCCACGTTGAGCGCCTGGTGATTCGTACGCAAATCATCGCGTACCAGTAATACCTGCCCGGTGAGGGAGCGCAGTACCAACTGTTCAAATTCTTGCTGCCCGTTCAGGTGGACATCCACCCGGTCACTGGCGGGGTTGGGCGACACGATGAGCAGATCATCCGTGAGTGGACGCTCTGCCGCTTCTTCGTCTGATTGCAAGCGCACGCGCATTTGGAATGGTTGTACGGGAATAGCGTTGTAGTTGCCGTACTGATCTAGGCTGGCCCCAGCCCCACCACCGAAGGAGAGGAGGAGTTCGGGTTCGTCGGTGCGGACTCCAATTAAGTCATCAATAACAATTCCTAGTTCTGCCACTTGCCCGTGTCCGCTGGATACCAAGCCACTAGTACGGGTGTAGCCCGCTTCAAACAGCCCTGCGCCATTATTGTGATCCATGTAAAGCACCGGAGAATCGTAGGAGAGGAAGTTATCATCCAGCCAGTTGATGCTGATGCTGTACGGGTTGGCGGCCTGTGGGTTATATTGCAAAGGAAAAACAAAGCCGTAAATATCTTCGACGGGTTGGCTAGCGTTGCCTAAACTGAGAGACAACGTCACGTAATCGCCTGGATTGACGAAGAGCGGTCCTTCCAAAACGAACTCGTAAGGTGCGTAGGCCATCACGTTGGGGACCATATTGTGCGTCAAACCGTAGAACTCTCGGATGGCCGTGGTGTCCGCAGCGGTGACTATGCTGTTGCCATCGGCATCAATGTGCTTAACGTCTACGTTGGCCGTACCACTGAACAGGCTGCCCCAGTCTTCGGCGTACTGGCCGTACCACATGTCCATGGTAGCTCCTGCGCGCGTTGCGCCAATTTCGCCCATACTACGACCAATGGGGAGCAAGTCCGCCATATTGACGACACCATCCGAGTTGGTATCACCCGCCCACACGCAGTCGCCTACGCAGACGGGGCCATCTCCGGCACCCACGTCCAAAATGGTCATCCAAACTTTCACCTGCTTACTGACCATGCAGGGACCATCGGGGTCACTGGGGTCCGCTAAACAATAAGTAATTTCTATTTCGTCTAAACCTTCGTTGATACCATCGTTAGGAATGTAGACCAACACATTATTACCATCTTCGGGTAAGGCTTCACCGAGTAAAGCGTAGGCTTCGTCCGCCTGTAAAAACTGCGTTAAGCCCAATTCCCCTTGTGAAGTGACTTCAAAAGAGAAAGTGGAAACGGGTACGTTGTACCCAATGATGATGGGCGTAGCCTTAGGCGTCGCCATCTCGAAAGTCGTACGGTCCGGTGCGAAGTTGCTCACGAAAACGGTGACGGTCGCAAATTCCGCCTCGCCCATGCAGCCCGAGATGTAGGAACGGTAGGTAAATTGGTCTACCCCAACGAATCCTGCGTGGGGAGTGTAGACTAGATTGCCGTTACTAAGACTTACTTCGCCGTTTTCCGCTCCGGCGGAAATTTGAAAGCCACAACTGCCTTGCGAGCCGTCATTGTCTTGCCAGTCGACCTCGACGGGACTACCAGCGGTAGTAAACACTCGATCATCGAAAGCGAAAACGTTGTCTTTTAGCGGTAGTACCTCAATATTGAACGTAAGCGTATGGTTGCCATCGGTGAAGACAATTTGATCTTGTCCCGTAAAATCTGCGGCGGGAGTGTATTCCGGTACGTCCGCACCACCGTCGTAGATACCGTTGTCGGGGCCGCTCACGTGCTCGTAAGTAGCAGGAACCAAAATAAACTGCTTAGTCTCCATCTTCGTGAAAACGGACACCTCCTCATCTTCGGTAATGATTTCTTCTTCCATTACCGTAATGCTCACCGTACCGTCGGCGCAGTCGCCAATACCGTTGCAGAGCGCGTAATTGAAATGGGCCGTCCCTTTGAAGCCCGCCCGGGGAGTGAACGTAATTAAGCCCGTATTTTGGTCAAAAGTGGCCGTGCCGTGGTTAACGGCGGGTACGGCTTGGAGTACTTTGATCCCATTGCTAGAAATATCGTTGGCCAATACATCGACTACCACGGTCTCGTTGGTGTACGTTGCGGCGTAATCGTGGTACGCCTGAATCAAGGCCGGGGCCACCGTAACGGTGACGTTGAGTAAAGTATAAGCCGGAAAAGGACTGAGTTGCCAACGGCTGATGGTGAAGTGATCGATGCCGATAAAGTTCTCATCTGGGGTGTACGTCAAAACGTAGTCGAACGGATCGGCCGTGCTGGAATTAGAAACGGCCTCCAGGGTGCCGTGCTCCGGCTGCCCGCCACTGATGATGGAGGGCGCATTTGGCTCAGAACTGAACCCGTAGCTGATCGCCGAGTTCTGGTAGGTGACGAGGTCTACCGCCTGACTCCACCCCCAGAGCGGAATCAGTAGTAGCGCCAGCAGCACCAAGTTTTTGGGTAAATTTCTATTCATGGATTGTGGATTATCGTTGCTAGGGTGCAATATACAACATTTTTAGATGTTTGAGCGGCTAAAGTTGCGGAAAAAAAGAGCGGTGTTTGGTAGCGGCTTTTGAGGGTGGAATTGGGCGTACTTTTTCGACCGTTGGTCGGGAGGTACTCCTTCGCTGCGCTCAGTCGTGGGGGTACTATTTTGCCTTGCAAAATAGTGGTAGTGCGAAACTGACGTTTCGGTGGGGGCGTAACAGCAGCCCTAGGTATAAACGCCCGTTAAACGGCTTTGAAGAGCATTTTGCCAGAGAGTTGAGTAGTATAATTTACGATCCCATTGACTGGGTTGTTTATCGCAAGTCAGAGACTTGCAGACGTGTTCTTTTCGGGTCACCGACCCTGACGAGCCTACCTAGTGTTTGCGTTTTTTCTATATTGGTTCGCTAGCATTTGCAATGTGCAGCGTCTTGCCCGCAAGTCTTTGACTTGCAGATGTATTCTTGCGGGTGACTGGCGCTGGCGAGCGGGATAGTACACGTCTTAATTCTGCTCATCCTAAAATTCCGGAAATTCTGATTCCAACAATGAGAAACGGCACAACCTCAAAGCATCCGATCCCCCATCAAAAAAGCCAGCCACCCCTCTCGGAATAGCTGGCCCTTTTTACGTCATTGAAGTATCGACTAGAAGCCTGCAAGATCATCAACAACAATGCCGAGACCGCCTTCCAGCTCCGCCATTTCTTCGGGCGTGAGGGGCTTGATGTCCGGGCTAGGGATCGGTAGGGGATTTTGATTCGTATCCATACGCGTTTTTAGGTTTAGTTAAACGATTCCGCATAATAATAATAAGGCTTGCCTAG
>JBCDIR010000260.1:0-5070 GCA_038748735.1 Bacteroidota bacterium
CGTTTGAGGTTGGGTACCGAACCACTCTCTTTGATAAATTGTACGTGGATGCCGGCTACTATTACAGCATCTACGATAATTTCTTAGGATTCCGGGTTGGAGTAGACCTGGACTATACTACGGCGGGCGGCCCAATTACCATTCAACAAATTCAAGCTTTCCGTTACGCAGCCAACTCTACGAACCAAGTGACGACGCAAGGCTTTTCACTTGGCTTAAATTATTATTTGTGGCAGAATTATACCGTGAACGGTAACTACTCCTTCAATCGTCTTAACCGTACTTTCCCCGATGACCCCATCATTCCGGCCTTTAACACGCCAGAGCATAAATTCAACTTTGGTTTTGCGGGGCGTAATCTGAGAGTACCCGGTAATTTTTTCAAGACAATGGGCTTTAGCATCAATTACAAGTGGATTGAAGGATTCTTATTCGAGGGTTCCCCCCAATTCACCGGTTTTGTTCCTACTTATGACATGCTGGATGCACAAGTTAATTTCTCTATTCCGAGTATTTCCAGTATCTTAAAGATTGGTGCATCGAACGTTTTAGACAATCAACAGTTTCAGACCTACGGCGGCCCGCGTATTGGCCGCCTGGCTTATATTTCTCTCACCTACGAACCCGGAAGTGTCAAATAGAAAGCACTTCTTTTTGCTAAGAACCAATCAAAGTACGGCAGTGAGCAAATTTGGACCGCTCGCTGCCCTACTGCAATTCTATCATTACCAAAACTTAATTATGAAGCAGATATTTACTTATCTCCTGCTCTCCGTCTTTACTTTATCGGCGGTAGTAGCCCAAAACCGTTATGATGACGAGATATTTACGGAAGTAGAAGTTACTTCCGACGTTACTTACGGTGTAAACGCCACGGTATTAGCCTTTTCTATTTTCGGTGAAGCTATTCCCGAGGAACTCAAAATGGATGTCTACCAGCCCGTAGGTGATTCAGAATCAGAGCGTCCAGTAGTTCTCGTTTGGCATACGGGTAACTTTTTACCAAATGTGACCAACGCAGCTATCACTGGCACCAAGACAGACTCTTCCGCCGTAGAAATTTGTACGCAATTAGCACGTCGTGGTTTTGTCGCGGCGAGTTGTACCTACCGCAAGGGCTGGAACCCACTGGCTGTAACGCAGCCAGAACGTGCACTAGGCCTCATTCAAGCCGCCTACCGCGGCGTACAGGATGGCCGTACTGCTATCCGGTTTATCAAGAAAACGGTAGCGGAAGAGGGCAACCCTTACGGCGTAGACACCACCAAAATGGTGATGTGGGGCAATGGAACCGGTGGCTACTTGGTATTGGGTACCAATGGTTTGAGCAATTACAGCGAAATCATACAAACATCCAATCCTGCGGGTAAATTTTTATTAGACCTGGATATGAATGGTGTGCCAGAAACGCCGATGGTAGTACCTGCTTACCACGGGGATATTAATGGTGAAGTATTATCCGTAACACCAGACGATGCCTTTGGTCTGCCAGCGGGTGATACCACGACTTATCCCAACCACGTACAGTATACCAATGACTACCAATTAACGGTGAACGTAGGTGGTGCATTAGGGGATATTTCTTGGCTAAACGATCAAGCAATTCCGATCATTTCGGTTCAGTCCATCGACGATCAATTCGCTCCTTACAATGATGGCATCTTGCGTGTTCCTAATACGGGTGACCCCATCGTACAGGTGCAGGGTGCGCAGCAGATTGGCATGGTACAAGAAGCTTCCGGTATCAACCAGCCTTGGAAAGATTTCATGTTTAACGATGCGGTGACGATGGAAGCCATGGCCAACGCAGCAACGGCGGGCCACCCCTACTACGAAGGGTCTTACGCATGGAAATCACCCAATAATTCTGGAGGAGAGGATGAAGGTGTCGTCATCGACTGGTGGGTACCCACCTCGTTATCTCCACCGATCTTGCCTAATTTTCCAAACGGTGTGCCGTGGAACCAGCTTCCCCACCCAACCGATGATACCGATATGACGAGTTTTCACGAAGAGGGATTAGAGCTAAACGAAAATATGAGTGCCGAAAAAGCCCGGGCCAATATTGCCAAGATTATGGATTACGTCATTCCTCGTGCGTGTATCACCCTTGAATTGGGTTGTGCGAGTGTGGACGTACGTGACCTGCTTAGCAACGACTTGGTGGAGCTAGCGCCTAACCCCAGCCGTGGCAATGTACTCATCAACAGCCCTGCTGACCAGCCTATGCTGGATTTGGAGGTTTATAATATGGAAGGTCGTCTTGTTCTTACGCAACGGAATGTCAACCAAGCGCAGTACAGTTTAGACTTAGCCAGTGAGATGCCAGGTATGTACTTGGTAAAAATCTACCTAGACGAAGGTGTTGTGGTGAAGAAGCTGATTATTGAATAAATCACGCCGTTTTAACCACTAAAGAAACGGGTTGCGAATGACTTCGCAACCCGTTTCGTATTTCTAAGCAGACGGTAGTATTTGGTTACTTCCCGTATTCCGCCAAGGTCTGCTTCGTATACGCCGACAAGACCAGCTGCCCACTCTTTTCCGCCCGGGCTTCGAGTAGTTCGTCCCAGTGGGTGCAGTCTTCCCAAAAGACCGCTTTGAGCTGGCGCTGTGCCGTTGGGTTGGTGCGCAGCAAGTAATCCGCTAGGTGGAGTACCGCCGCGTCTAATTCCTCCACCGTGTCGAATACATCGGCGTAGAGTCCTTTGGCTTGCGCCCAAGCGGCCGTCTGGAACTGATCCGCGTTGATGGTCAATTGCGTCAGAGCGGATAAGCCGACTTTGCGCTCCACGGCCGGTCCGACTACGAAGGGACCAATGCCTACGTTAAGTTCACTGAGCTTAACGGCAGCGTACTGGGTAGCCATACAGTAGTCCACCGCAGCGGCCAAGCCCACGCCGCCGCCTACTGCCTTGCCCTGCACGCGGCCAATGACCAGTTTAGGACACTTGCGTAAGGCGTTGATCACGTTGGCAAAGCCCATAAAGAAACGTTTCCCCGTCGGAAAATCGTTGATGGCAATGAGTTCGTCAAAACTGGCTCCGGCGCAAAAGGTGCGGTCTCCCCCACTCTGGAGGATGATGACGCGTACCTTATCGTCTTCCCCCGCCGTCTGGATGGCTAGTTGTAACTGTTGTAGCAAATCGCTGGGTAGCGAATTGTGCTTGGGGTGGTAGAAGGTAATTCGTTGTAGGCCGTCTTTGACGGTTTCGGAACGGACGTAGCCGGTGGTAGTATTATTCATAATTCAGTTTTCAGGCTTAGGCCAATGAGGATACATTACTAGGCGTTCGTACCAGCTAAGCAGACGGAAATTTTCGGCTTGGGCAGTGGACGGAAAGTTGACTCTACTGTCTGATGGCCTGTAACGGCCCTACAATCCTCACGCCAACAACCCAAACTGTTCAAAATGATGATGAAAATGCTTGTGGCAATACAGCCCCCACTCGTAACGACCTAGGTGACCAAAGGTAGGATTAAACGCGCGAAAGTCGGGATTTTCTTTATAAGCCTCTTCCACCGCACGCAGACTAGTTAAGAAAGCCGATTTGGCCTTCGCCAGCGAATCGTAGCGCAAATCCTCCGTTTCGCCCTTGCGCAAGAGGCCTAACGAAAAGTTTTGCGGCATCTTGCGGTAGTTGTAGAGGCTATCTTGGTACTTTTCGAGTTTTTCTTCCGGGGTCAGTAAGGCTACGGTGATATTTCCTAGCGCCACCTCGTTAAAGTAATCGAGGTGCTCCACCATATGCTGCGGGGTCATAATTCCCCATTTAGCGGGTGTCGATTCGGTGAGACCGAGTAGCAATTCCTCCTTTTTAGCCGGGCTTTACGCGAAGAAAGGCGATTTTTTCTGTACTATGGTCAAAATGGTAGCAAAAGCGACCAGTTCCATTTCCTGATCGAAGATCTCGACCAACCACTTGACTACGCCGGACGGATGTTCTTTGCCGCGGCTGTCGCGCTCAATTTTCTCTTTACACGTCAGGCGAACTTGAATGGTATCGTCATGGTAAATGGGGCGAAGGAACCGACACTCATCCAGGCCATAATTGGCCCCCACGGGTCCCTTGGCCGGACTGACGAATAAACCCGCCGCTGCCGCCAGTAGGAAATAGCCGTGCGCCGCCCGTTTTTCAAAAATGGTGCCGCCGAGGGAAGTAATATCGGTATGTGCGTAGAAAACATCCCAAGTGAGGTTCGCAAAGTTCTGAATATCGCTGTCCGTGATGGTGCGCTTGTGCGTCAAGACGGACATACCCGCGGTGATGTCCTCAAAATGATAACGGAAGGGGTGGCGCGGAGTATAATTGACCTTGGCACCACTCTGGTAGACCCCCGTCACCGCCGTGATGGTCGTTGGCGACCCCTGCACGGCACAGCGTTGCAAGTAGTGCTCAATTCCGCGTAGACCGCCCATCTCTTCGCCGCCACCCGCGCGACCCGGACCGCCGTGGACGAGATACGGCAAAGGTGAACCGTGCCCCGTACTTTCTTTAGCGTTTCCCCGGTTGAGTACCAGGATACGTCCGTGGTGGCTGGCCGCATTTACGACGTACTCGCGGGCGAGTTGGTCATCGAAAGTAGTAATGGATGACACCAATGAACCCTTACCCAGGGCGGCCAGTGTAATGGCCTCGTCCAAATCGCGGTAGGGCATCAGGGTACTGACGGGACCAAAAGCCTCTTGCTCGTGCAAAGCATCGTGTGCGAAGGGATCATCGGCCCGCAGCAAAATCGGACTGAAAAAAGCCCCTCGCTGCGCGTCCGCTCCGACGGTTTCGACGGTTTCCAAATTGCCGTAGACCACCTCTGCTCCTTGCGCAATTTGCTGGACCGCTGCGCGGACGGCCTCCCGCTGTGCGGTACTGACCAGCGCGCCCATGCGGACTTCTTGACGTCGTGGGTCGCCGACGGTGACTTTGGATAAAGCTTTGCCCAACGCAATTTGAACGTCTTCGAGTAAATTTTCGGGTACCAGTATCCGCCGGATGGCCGTACACTTTTGGCCGCACTTGGTCGTCATTTCCCGCCGCACTTCCTTGACGAACAGGTCGAATTCCGGTGTAC
>JBCDIR010000261.1:0-5058 GCA_038748735.1 Bacteroidota bacterium
CGCCAACCTGGATAATTGACAAATCCGTGTCGCCTTATGGCTGCTCCTATATTTCCATAGAGATAATAATTACCAAAATACTCCAGGTAGCCATACATCAAAGGTGGTTCCTCATCCTGTAATATTCCACAGCATCTCACCTTACTGAAAAGTGTATCTGTCGTGTAAACTTGCATGACTTCAAAATCTAAGAAATACGGTCCTAATAAATACAACTGTTCGTCCTTGATCGTCATGTGATTAATGTAAAACAGGTCTACATTAGCATTAATCGGGGCCCAGTTTCGACCGTACCAACGCGCTAAATTATTCACTTCGTACTGCAAATGGTTGGGGTGCGTGACATTAGTTGCTAATTCGTCAAATTGTCCACCCACGTACAATAGACTATCGTAAACGATCAAAGAATACACGGTGCTGTCCACACTAAAAACACCAGGGATGGATGCTAGGGTATCCGCGTCAAGTACGTAGCCATCGTTCGACCAACGTTGCAATGCTTCGTCGTAATAGGCTAGAAATTGGATGGGTAAATTATCTAGCGTACAAAATTCTCCTCCGACGTATAGCTCGTTTTTGTAGGTCGCCATTGTCCGGATTAAGCCACTGTCACCCGTTTGCAAGCCGATCCATTCTGCTCCATTCCAGCGAGCGATATTGCAGTTCTGCGTAGCAGTGGCTAAACGAAAATCACCTGCGGCGTGCAGTTGCCCAGCGTGAAAGTGCAACGCCCTAACTTCTCCTATCAAACCTTCTCCCAGCGTGTGCCAGTTATCTCCGTCCCAAGCTATGATACTATTTGCATCGACTCCATCGACTTGGGTGAATTCACCCGCTAGGTAAAGCGTTGACTCGTCTGGACTCACTTTCATGACGTGGATAGGTCCATCAGCACCGCCACCATTCCCTACTTCGTCCATCTCCCGTGGAATCGGCGGATAACTCGGCTGTATCCACGCCAATTCCGCTACGGTAAAACCGTTAGCTACCGCCCAATCTACTAGGGCCGGATATTTGTTGGCCAAGTCTTCAACGTAGGCGTAGTTATCACGTTGGTTGATGGAAGCGACGAGTTCCGTTTGTCCATCTTGCGCCAAAAGATAGCCCACCGCACAGTGCGTCCCGCTGACATCGACGAAGTAGGGCGTACGCTCCGCATGATACGTATTGACAGGAAAGCGCCCGCGTTGCCAGTAGGTACGTAAGTGGTCGAGTGCCGCTGTACGTTTGGCTTTTTGCGCAGCCGTGAGCGCGTGGACGGGGCGACTGCGCAGATCGTGTTCCACTAGCTGCAAGTGACGCTGAATCCAGTCTTCGGTCGGTTCTAGATAGGCAAAAAACGGCTCCACCATCGCCCACTTTTCCGCCGCCCAGTGCGGGTTGACGGTACGGAGTTGTTGTTCCGCTTCCGCTTGAGCAGTAGCGGTAGTGGTTAGTAGTAAACTAAAGCTGAGCAGTAGCAAACGCATGAGAGCTTAGGTTGACAAGTGTTATTTATTCAAAAATACGTGTTCTACGGATGCCTTGCTCGACTACTTTTTGCAAAAGTCAGGAGGCTGATCTTCGAGGTCGCTAGCTTCTTAGTTTTGCTAAACTTCTTAAAAGTTTGGTAAACCTATCCCATCCCCAATAACCAAGAACATAGAAAGGCACCTAGTCCACGTTTACCAAACTTGCCAAGTTTAGCAAACGGATTTCCATATCAGTCACCATTCTTCCCAAACAATTTTCGTAGATTAGTCCTGCACTACTCGCTACTCGAAAATCACGATATGCCTATATCTCGTACCAACTACTGGCAATCGCTCCAAATCGGAAGTACTTATCACATCTACAATCGGGCCGTGGGGCGCGACAACCTTTTCATAAATGATGAAAATGGGAAATTCTTCCTTCGGCAATGGAAAAAGTACTTACCCTACCTAGAGGTTTATGGTTATTGCTTAATGCCCAATCATTTTCATTTTTTAGTCGGAGTACAACCGCTAAATGCAGTTTTACACACACATATTGCGGAACAAACAACCCAAGCAAGCCAAGCCTTTCGAGCGGGCGACATTACCTACGCTAGTTACTTAGAACAGCAATTCAAACGCTTGTTTGCTAGCTACGCACTTGCCTTTAATAAACAAAATGAACGTCACGGTGCTTTATTCCAAAAGCGCTTCAAACGCATCGCCATCACGTCAGAAAAACGACAACGTTATCTTCTCGCCTATATTCACCACAATCCAATTCATCATGGCTATTGTGCTGACTATTCCGAATGGAACCTAAGTTCCTATCTCGCCTATCAAACATCCGACAAACCTACTGCTATAGCACGCAACGTCGTTTACCGATGGTTTGCAAAAACGGACGAAAGTAAAGGCAAATTACATTTTGATCAATACCACCATGACTTCAAAATTGACAGACGAATGGAACGTGACACGCTAGAGTCTGCATAATAAAGTACGCCCCTCTCCAAAAGTAGCCAACTTCTTAGGTTTACTAAACTTCCAAAAAGTTTGGTAAACCTAAACTTCTCCAAAGCTACCGCGCCCTGAATTTTCCCAAAAAAATCCCTCCCAACATCCACTCTTCCCTTCTACTTCGTACATGTTATTGCTGTTGCACAAAACGTGCTCAACAGCAGCCTGTTTGAGGATATACCGTAGCTTGAAAATCCGGTCTCATTTCGAGTGCGGTGTACCCTCCGATTCACGTACACTCCTTGACGATCGGCCCTAGGTCAGCTCGTCTGTCGCCATTTGTAAAATTCCAAAAACGTCCCGTCCCGCAGCGGGATTATTGAAAACCGTATTTCAAATGACCTCAAACAACTTATTTTCCTACTGGATAGGTACATTTTTACTCTTGATTTTGTCGGTTCCTACCCAAGCACAAACGATCCTGGCCACGCAGGATTTCGACGGTGGTTCTCCCACTTGGAATTATGACAGTAGCATTGATTTTTTCGACGGCGATACTCTCGCTTTCTACGGTCCTACGGCTACTTTCGATTCTTTGGACTTCGCTGACTTCGACCAGCGTATCTTCTACGCCCACAACATCTTTCCCGCTTCGCTGAACAACATCGACACTTTCGCCATCCTCACCTTTGACGCTATCGACGTGAGTAGCTTTACGAACGTTAACCTCTCGTTCGATTACGACCTGGAGGGCTACGCCGGTCCCGAAGACGTTGTCGAGTACGAAGTCTTCTACGGACCCAATAACACCATGAGCCAGGGGGTGGTCACCATTTTTGATGGTAATAATGGTACCGCTACGGAGCAGGAAGGACAAGTCAACATCGCCATTCCGGACATGGTTACTACGGTATCCATCCGCCTCTACATCCGCAACGAAGGGGAAGACGCCTACGCGGGTTTCGATAATTTCCTCCTTACGGGAAATAGCATGCTACCCATCGTGCGCTTTACGCAAGACACTTCGCAGGTGCTCGAAGGCGATGCGGCTACGGTTCAACATACGGTACGGGTCTTCATGGATCGCCAACCCAGCAGTGACCTGACGGTTGACATTAATAGCGTACCCGGCACGGCCATGGCCAACCTAGACTACACCACCTTTTCCGGTTCGGTTACTTTTTTGACGACGAGTACCTTTCCTGACACGCAACAGGTAGTAGTCGACATTTTGCCCGATCTGCTGCTTGAGGGTAACGAAGAATTTTCGCTTCTGCTGACCCCAACGGGCAGCAGTGCTTCTCAACTGGTCATTACGCCCAGTACGCATACGGTCACCATTCGAGACAATGATTTACAAACGGCTAACCCCGGCGACATCGTCATCAATGAGGTGATGGCCAACCCCGACTGTGAGAGTGATACGGACGTGGAATTCATCGAATTATTTAATACCACCAACCAGACGATTAACATTCTAGGTTGGACGCTGGCGGACAATAATGGCGAACACTCCTTCTTGCCCATCAACGGCGCAACGGCCATTGCACCGGGTGATGTCTTGCTCTGCGCCGTCAGTAATGGTACGGACTACTTTGACCCGGGGCGCATGCCAGACTATGTATACGGTAACGATATTTCGTTATCGAACGGTCGTGATTCTATCTCTTTGCACGATGGTAACCAGCTTATTTGCAGCGTCTCCTTCCCAAACACGGATTTATTTGGCGAGGGGGTTTCGGCCCAGTTACCCGGCAATTTCAATTACGCTAAAGCGGACGATGGTCGACTAGAACCGGCGGACTTTAAGGCTGGTGAATCGCCCTTCGGTTGCAGTGACCTGGGTACGCCGGGCGGCATGAATATTCTTCCCGTCGTGCTGCTGTCGTTTAACGGTGAGGCGATGGATCGGGGTAACAAGCTCCGCTGGCAAACGGCGAGTGAAGAAAATAACGCTTACTTCACGGTAGAGCGCAGTAGTACGGGCCGTGATTTTACTAAAATTGGGCAAGTGGTTGGAAATGGCACCACGCAGCAAGCCGTCGAGTACGCGTTCATGGACGAGGCGGGTCAATCGGCTTACTACCGCTTAGTACAGGTGGATTTTGACGGTACGAGTGAGGTTTTTGGTCCTATTTTTATTAAAAACGACCAGACGCACACGCCAAAAATCAGCGTGTGGCCCGTTCCGGCTGCGGAACAGCTCCACTGGCAATTCACTACCGAGCGTTTGGATAACAACTGGCGCTTGGAAATCATCAACGCCTACGGACAAACGGTCTTGCGCCAAGCCATTACCAACACCCAAGACCAACTGGATATTCGCACTTTGGAAGCTGGGATATACCTGTTGGTAGCAACGGATGGCCAACAACGCATTACGCAAGCCCTAGTGAAACAGTAGGGCAGCAAGCATCTAATAGACTTGTTCACCCAGAGCCTCAAATGGCTACAAGCGGCAAATTTAATTTTGTACTTCGTTGAAAAGCCTCGCCGTAGCTAAGGCTATGCCTGCGTTTTTCGCCTCGTTCAAAACAAAATTTTCTGCGCTTTCGCGCATTTATGCCTGGCTGAATAAGTCTAATCATGAGTGGGGAACGTTCCGCTGGACTTCGGTTTGGTGGGGCGTTTCTTTTTTGTGCAG
>JBCDIR010000262.1:0-5046 GCA_038748735.1 Bacteroidota bacterium
CATATTTTCAAAAACTTGTTAGGCACTCAACTCCAATAATCGGATGAAAGGGAAAAATCACTTAATCTATTTTTCATCAACTACATAACTATGAGCTCATTCGTAGACTTTTCTGTTTTATTAGGTTCTGTCAAAATCACTGACGCCACCGGATTCACCTTCTTTGTAGGGACAATGGCCATGATGGCCGCCTCTGTCTTCTTCTTCTTCGAGATGAATAATGTCGATAAGAAGTGGCGGACGTCCTTGCTCGTTTCAGGTTTAATCACTTTCATCGCCGCCGTTCACTACTATTACATGCGTGATTTTTACGGTCAGACGTCTACTTCTCCTACGGAGTTGCGTTACGTCGACTGGGTATTAACGGTACCGCTGATGTGTGTTGAATTTTACCTGATTACGCGCAAGGCAGGTGCTACTACTGGTTTGTTGTGGCGTTTGATTGCAGCTTCTTTAGTCATGCTCGTAACGGGCTTCATGGGCGAAAGTACCTACGTGTACAACACGCCTGAGACGGCCACTATGAGCTGGGTAATGGGACTTGTATCTGGTTTGGCTTACTTCTACATTCTTTACATTGCCATGTTTGGTGAGGTGAAGGAATTAGGGGAAAAAGCTGGCCCACAAGTAGCCAAAGCCGTGAAGACTTTAGCTTGGTTCGTACTCGTAGGTTGGGCAATCTATCCGATTGGCTACATCCAGGGTACCGAAGGTGGTCTGTTCGGCATGGAGGTTAACTTCGGCCTAGACATGGACGTTATCTACAACATCGGTGACGCGATCAACAAGATCGGTTTCGGTTTGGTAGTGTACGCACTAGCTGTTAGCGACAAAGAGTAAGACAGATTTGTTTTAATCTAGATTAAGGTCAGAGGGCTTCCTGCAATATGTGGGAAGCCCTTTACCGTTTTAGCTCGACTTTAGCCCTCAGTTGTTCTTTTCCATTTTAATCGCATTATTTTGTTTTTTTGAGTCCAATAGCTAAATTTACGAGTAACGGATCCTATCGCAATTAGACTTACGACCGGCGTGATCTGTTCCAACAAGACGACTTAGAAAAACCACCTACGAATGACTAACAAGACGCTCCTCTTGAGTACGGGCTTGTATTTATCCTGTATGGTACTTTCCGCACAGACTTACCACGGCAAACTCGCCGATCAACACTTTCCCGGCGCACAAACGATACGCCTAGCAACGGGGCAATCCCAGCCGCAGTACGTCCGTTTGGCTACTGATACTTACGTTCGGGAGGCGAATCTGCGCCTGTTTTTCCAAAATAAGCGCTTCACTACCGAATCCGAACAGCTCCGACTCGTTACTACGGAAAAGGATCAGCTGGGCATCACTCACCATCGTTACCAACAATATGTACACGATCACCCCGTCATCGGGAGCTATTACTTGGCCCATTGTCAAGCTGGCTGGCTACGTTCTTTTAATGGTGAATTGTATGATTTACCCCAGTCTCCACCACGGCCACAGTTCCTCCCCGCTGCCGCCGTTGACAAAGCTTTGTTGATGGTACCCAGCGAATTATATGCTTGGGACTGCTCCTACGGCGACGAGGAGCAGCCCATTAGCCCCCGCCCACGCGCCGAACTCGTTTGGGTACCTACGGACTTGGATTTTGAGCGCAAAGATTTTCGACTAGCGTACGAAGTGACGGTCCACTCCCTGCGCCCCCTTAAGAAAGCAAGACTATATCTGGACGCCCAAACGGCTCAACTCGTGGCGCAGGAAAACCTATTGCACGAAACCGACACGCTCGGAACAGCTCATACGGTTCTCAGTGGTCAACGGACTATCACAACGGAACTAGGGGCCGATTCTCTTTTCCGCCTCCGTGAAAACACCCGCAATATTCAGACCCTGAACATGAATCAGGGGAATAACTACGACCTGGCCGAAGACTTCACCGACGAAGACAACGACTGGAACAACGTCAACGAAGAACTGGACCAGTACGCCACGGACGCCCACTGGGCCACTGCTGTTTACCACGAACTCCTCGCTAGCAAAGGCCGCAATAGCATCGACAACCACGGGCATCCGCTCACGGTCTGTATGCACTACGACCACCAATTCGGTAATGCGTTCTGGAACGGTTCCGTTGCTACCTTCGGCGATGGGGATTCCTTGGGACCCCTTGACCGTCCCCTGACGACCATTGACATCGTAGGACACGAATTCACCCACGGACTCATCCAACATACGGCCAATTTGATTTATAACGGAGAAAGTGGCGCCCTCAACGAAAGCTTTGCCGATATTTTTGGTTTTGCTACCAATCTCTTCGGACGTGGACCAACGTTCATGTCTTGGCGGATGGCAGCCGAAGCGACCAGTTCGGGGGAGGGTATTCGCAGTTTTCAAACTCCCAACCTATTTGAAGACCCTGAGACCTACGAAGGAGACCTGTGGTTCAGCGATGGTGGGGTACACACCAATAGCGGAGTGCAAAACCACTGGTTTTATTTGCTAGCTCAGGGAGAGACGGACACTAACGAGCTGGGATTCAGCTACGCGATTGACGGCATCGGCTGGCAGCGCGCTTTCGATATTGCTTACCGCAATTTAACCATCTACCTGGGGCCGACCAGCAACTACGAAGACGCCGCCTTTTACGGTAGTTTGAGCGCCGCCGACCTGTTTGGCGCTTGCTCGGAAGCCTACCAAAACTGCGTACTCGCTTGGCAAGCCGTCAACCTAGGATCGGACATCTCCAACAGCCCCGCAGCGGACTTTACTTACCAGGGTAACCGCTGCGAGTCACCCGCTACCCTCCAATTCATCAATACCAGTTCACTGTACCAAAGTGCTAGCTGGGATTTTGGTGACGGAAACAGTTCAACGGAAACCGCGCCCAGCCACACCTACGCAGCTCCCGGCAACTACTTAGTTACTTTGGATATCGTACCCTGTGGACCGGACAGTAATACCGTACTATCCAGCGAACAGTACCTTAGCATTGACCCCTTGTCTGCCTTATGTGATACGACGATCATGCCCACTGATGGTACGCTGACCTTAACGGAATGCGCGGGTGTCATTCTTGACCCGGGTGGGAATGGTCCTTACGAAAACAATACCAATAGTACTTTACACCTGCTCCCCGCAGCGGGACAGGTCAGTTTGTACTTCCCGCTTTTCTCCGTCGAAGGCTGGTTTGACAACCTAGCGATTTACGACGGTCCGGATAGCAACTCCCCCATGATTGGGCTCTACGATGCCGACGAATTACAGGGCGAGACCATCACCTCTACTCATAATGCCCTCACGCTGGTTTTTCAGTCGGACGGTGTCGTCACTTACGAAGGTTTCGTTATTGAATTTACCACCCAGGGCAGCGATCTACCGGTGGTTGCGGGTTTTACTACCTCGGCTTCCAGCTACTTGGTTAACCAACCCGTTTATCTTACGAATACCTCGGACAACAGTATCGTACACTATGACTTTGGTGACGGAACACTCCCAACCGATGCGGCCAATCCAGTGCATCATTACTCAGCTAGTGGCACTTACACAATTGAACAGGTAGTCAGCAACTGTTCCTTAACGGATACCGCTAGTGTCACCATAACGATAGCCGAAACAGGAAACCTAACGGTTTTTCCTGACGACCTATGCGTTACTTTACCCGCAGGTCAGGATACGCTCTTACCGATTCACCTGTATAATAGTGGACCGGGAGCGGTTTACTACGCCCCTATGCTACACCAGGAGCAAATGGAAGTATCCAGTTCTTCTCACTTTGGCTTAACGGGGATCACGACGCACACGCTGGAAGTTCCTACGAACAATATTGAAAATGGTCTACTCACCATCACCATCAATGGCGATTTTGACGACACTAACGAGTTTGCTACCCTCTACCTTGAAGGTCAACTTATCGAAAACATTGGTCAATTTTCCGGAACTACCAACGGTACGGACATCGTTCGTACGCTGGAACTGAGCGGCGAAGAACTTGCTACCTGGCTGGTGGATGGACAACTAGCAGTCGAAATCGTCAACTCGAGTTCAGTTGATCTCAACTTGGGGGGCAGTGATCATCATACCGCACAACTGACGGTATATTATTCGTCCTTTGCCAGCCTCTCACCCGTCGACAGCATTGCAACGGTCGGTGATACTACCACTATTGACACCTACATTTCCGCCGTAGACCTGAACGATGGAATATATACGACCGATTTGCACCTCTCCACGGGAGACACGAGCCAGCACATCGTCACGATTCCAACTAAACTCATTGTGGAAGGAGAACCCGTCTTGCGTTTAACGCCTCTCAGCCTGGACTTTGACACCTTATTTCTTGGGCAAACACGTACGGAAAAAATATACCTCTCCAACGACGGGACCGATACGCTCGTAGTGGATAGTATTGCGTTTCAGCAAACTGCTTTGTTTAGCCTCACCCCTACAAATTTCACCTTGTTACCGGGCGAAAATGACTCGTTATGCGTCAGTTTTCATCCGCCAACTGTGGGAACGTACCAAGACGTGCTGCACTTTTACGGTAATGTCCCGCTGGATAGCGTTACGGTACTGGGAAGTAGCCTCGCGCCGCCCGTGGCGGACCTCAGCGTGGACGAAATTTGCGTCACCCTTACTACCGACAGCTTGTATACCGACACCTTCTACGTCAACAATTTGGGTGTGGGGGAACTCGCTTGGGAGTTTCAGCGACCGCTACAAGTATTGCTCGTCAACGGTGGCGTAACGGAAGGCGTGGCCTACGAGAACTTAATGGCCGCCTTTGGAACGATTAATGCCAACTTCCTCGAACTCACCGAAATATCCAGTGCGGCTTTCACAGCAGTGATGGACGACGTGGACCTCATCGTCTTCCCTACCCAAGCCGAAGCTAGCCCGACGGATTATAGCAACTTAGCGGCTCCCATCCAGCAATATTTGAGTACTGGCGGCAAAATCATCTTGTTACACGATAATGGTGGCAGGGCCTCGCGCAATACGGGCCTGTTTCCCACCAATTCGCTTTTTGACGTTACCTACGAAGGTTTGACGTCTACGCAAATTGAC
>JBCDIR010000263.1:0-5035 GCA_038748735.1 Bacteroidota bacterium
GCGGCCTGGGCTTCGATCACTTGTTCCCGTTCCTGGACTGCTCGCTGCGTAGTCCAGCGAAACACGAGCCAGATGGTAGCTATTCCTAACAGTAAATAGCACAACTTAGCAATCGAGGTGGCGTACCAGGGAGTGGCAATTTGTAGGCGCTGACGGGCGACTTGACTCACCTGTCCATAGGTGTTTTTAGCTTCTACTTCAAAGGTGTATTGGCCGTAAGGTAATAGATTGTATTCCTTCTCCGTACGTGGGGACCAAGTAGACCATTGCTCCTGCAAGCCCCGTAAACGGTAGCGGTAGGACAGACCACTGACGTCCTCAAAGAAAGGAGCGGCGTAGGTGAAACGCAAACTGCTGGTTTCGGTTGGCAAACGAAGCGTGCTATCCGGCGCTAGGGTAGGAACAATCGGTTGTGTGGCATTTTCCTGACCTTGCGCGAAAGCGTCCACCCGCCGAATCAATACCTGAAAGGGCAACGTTCGCTCCGCCAAGCAGGGGTGGCAATAATTGAGGAAACCGTCCTCAGTAGCGATGAGCGTATTCGCCTCGTCCAGGGTGAAGACCCGCTCAAACCCCGCTACCACTTTCTTTTCCAGTACGTTGAGGTAATGCTTTTCTACGAGCTGGTCCGTCAGTAGGGCATCGGGCGCAATTTGTAAAAACCCCAACTCCTCCTCCAAAACAAACCACAAGCGTTCGCTGCCTTGTTCCATCAAGCGACGAATGTTCGCCCGCTCCCCGAGCAATTGTTCCATACGCGGGGCCAGTACAAATCGGTCGGTTTCGGGTGCGTAACGGTACACGCCCGCCGGAGTAGTGAAAAAGAGCTCTTCCTGAATTTTAACTACGTTGATATTAATATTGGTCGGGAGGCCATCTTCCGTATCGTAAAAGCGTACCTCCGCTATCGCCAGCTCCTCATTCAGGCGAATACGGTACAAGCCTTTGTAGGCATGTGATACCCACACCTCGCCCCGCGCATCCTGCGCCAGTACCCGCGCCGATTCCTCAAAACCCGCTAGGTGACGCTGATACACCCATTCGTCGTTGCGTTTTTGGTATAAATAAAGACCGTCGTAACCGCCTTCCAGTAGATAATCCGGGTGGTTAGCTAAAGGCAGGAAACGCCAAGAACCGTGACGCGGAGAAATAGATACTAGTTCGCCCCCGGCCCAGCGGTACGCCCCGTCGTGCGTGCTGATGAGTACGTCGTCACCGATGGAACTAAAGTTCCAAATTTGGGTTTTTAGTGACGTACGCGTAGCCAGGGCTTTGGGACGAAACGGTTCGGGATTGATGGGCCATTCGACGGTGTACAAGCCTTGGTTGGTTCCTAATAATAATTGATCGCCAACTACCGCAGCGCAGTAACCCGTACCCGAAATACCGCTGTCGTCCTCGACCGAGCGAAGTGGCGTTCCTTGTTTCAAGTAGGCGATACCGTTATCGAGTCCTAGCCATAAATTGTCGTAACTGTCAATTGTAATGGTGAGTACGCTATTATTTTGCAGACCACTGGCCTTATTGTAGTGTGCGAGTGGTTCGCCAGCAGCGTTCAGGAAAAGGAGTCCGTTTTGTACAGTGCCAATCGCGTAATTTCCGTTGGACAATTGTACGGCACAATAGGCTTGGTTCTCTCGTAAAAAGCGCGTGGAAGCGGTGGTCCACGGGCGTATTTCGTTGTCTTTGAATAAAAATAAACCGGCAGTTTCCGTAACGATGAGCAATTGCTCCTCCACGTGCGGCAGGATACCCGCAATCCAAAAGTCTCTGAGTGCAGCTCCTCCCTTAATGGTCCGCAACGCTTCCCCATCCCAGGTCAACAGCCCCGCTTCCGTGTCTTCAATGAATAACTGCTCCGCAACGCTGAAGAGGTTCGAGAAGCGTCCTCCCGAACTAGGGGCAATCACTCCCATTTCTTCGCCATCGTAAATAAATAAGGCGCTGTTGGTACTGAAGTAGACTTGGCCTTCCCAGGTGGCTATACTCCAGACATCTTCGAAGCTCTGTGCTGCTGCGGGAATTAAGTGAACCAATGATTCGTAGCGCAGTCCGTCGATGAGGTCGCGGCTAAGGTAGCCCAGCTCGTCCTGACCGCCGACCCAGATGCGGTTGTTTGCGTCGGCCCGGAGCGAACGGACAATGGTTTTATTGGGTAACGCTAGGCGATTCCAGTAAGTCCCGTCGTGCGTGAGTACTCCTTTATTATTACCAAAATACACCAAACCACTCGTATCCGTAGCAATGCTCCAATTTTGGGTGCCGCCCTGGTAAACCTCCCGGCTAAAGTTGATGACTTCGGGTATACCCAGGCCCAGTTCCTGGCCACGGAGCGCTAGCGAACCCATCGCCAGAGAAACGGCTAGGAGAAAGTAGCTAACGAACCGTGTTGTAGTTGTCATAGTACTATTTGGTTAGCAAAAGGGCTTCTTCTTCGAGGTATTCTTGGTAGTTGGTAAAGCTAGGTATTCACCATCGGTTATCCGCAAAGCGACACCAAGGTAACGGTTGATGTAGTGGTGATGTGTAAGCTGCGGTACAAAAAACGGCTCGTAGTACCGTTGATGTAGCCGGGTGTGAAAAATGTTCTTTATTTTTGGTAAAAGTCGTGAATAAAAAACTAAAAGTGCATGAAAACTGGGTTTCCCCTAATAATCATACTGTTTATAACCACCTTTACCACCTTTGGTTGTAAAGAGGTAGAAGCCGTTAGTGGTTGTGATTTTCCTTCGGATATAGAAGATGCCTACACCCTTGTTTGGAGTGATGAATTCGACGGCGCTGCCATTGACGCTAGCAAATGGGATTATGATCTCCAAGACGGGTGCCAAATCAGTAATGACCTTTGCGGTTGGGGTAATAACGAATTGCAGTACTATACCCAACGCGACGATAACGCACGTATCGAAAATGGGAAGTTGGTGATCGAAGCGCTCAAAGAATCACCGCAGTACCTGGGCGCACACGAGTACACTTCCGCCCGCATGGTTACCCGTGGTAAAGCGAGCTGGCGCTACGGTCGCGTAGATGTGCGTGCCAAACTACCCATTGGTCAGGGACTCTGGCCCGCCATTTGGATGCTGCCGGAGGACAATGCCTACGGTGGTTGGCCTCGCTCCGGAGAAATTGACATCATGGAATACACGGGCGATAAGCCCAATGAAGTATTCGGCACCATCCACTACGGTCACGACGGCTGGCGTTTTACGTCCGAAGAGTACGTCAAGGCCGAAGGACCTAATTTTCACGAAGCTTTTCACACCTACACCTTACTCTGGAACGAGGACTGCATCCAAATGATGGTCGACGGCGAACTCGTTAGCGGTCCTCACTCCCGGACGACTACTTTGCCAACCACCTGGCCCTTTGACCAGCGGTTTCATCTAATTCTTAACGTAGCGGTGGGTGGAAACTTGCCTGGTAATCCGGACGCTACTACGCAGTTTCCCCAACGAATGGAAGTCGACTACGTACGCGTGTACGAAGAATAGACTTGTTCGGTCGTAGCCATTGGAGGCTCCGGTTGAACAAGTCTAACAATAAAGCAAAACGATAAACCAACTTTTCAAAAACAATGAGTCATCAAACCATGCGCAAACCCGTACAGTGGCTATGCGTTGCCTTCTTGCTGAGTGTCTTTTTATACAATTGTGAACAAACACCCACTGCTAGCGCCGAACCCGCCGCAGACACGGCGGAAGCCAGCAATACTATCGCGCTTTCACTAGCTGATTTTACCAGCAGCGAGGGGGAATTTACCACTACGGACAGCACCGTTGCACTGAGCGCTGGCGAAAACGGCTGGCTAGCCTATACCTTAGACGTACCTGTGGCGGGTCGCTACCGAGTCAATGTGACAGCTACCGGACCCGACTCCACCGCCGCCGTCTGGATCGAAGATTACGTAAACAACAAAGATGGGCGGACCTACAACATTACGGGTAGCATGGGGCTACTGGGCAAAGAAAGTGTCACCATCGACGGGAGTCCGCTCCATGCAGGTCAGCACCCCATCAAAGTACACCTAGAGGGCGCGGGGACTAGCGTGTCAGCTGTAGAATTCGAATTGCTCATCGAACACCAATTGACACCAAAGACCCTCACTCAGGATATGGACGGCGAAGAGTGGGAAATCGTCTGGGCCGACGAATTTGACGGCAGCGGTATCCCGGATACCAGCAAATGGACCTTCGACCTCGGAAACTGGGGTTGGGGCAATAACGAACTGCAATACTATACGGATTTCCGCCCCAAAAACGCCCGCCAGGAAAACGGCAACCTTATCATCGAATCCCACAAGGAGGATATGGGGCAAGCCTGGACCAGTGCGCGCCTGACTACCCGTGGGAAAGTCAGTTTCACCTACGGCAAAATCGAGTTCCGAGCCAAAGTACCCCCCAAACGGGGCAACTGGGCCGCCGGCTGGACCCTCGGCGACAGCTACGTCGACGAAATCTCCTGGCCCTACTGCGGCGAGATCGACATCATGGAAAGTGTCGGCTTCGAGATGGACGATGAAACGGGGAATGGCGAAGCCCACGCCTCCGTCCACTGCGGCGCGTACTACTTTAAATTAGGCAACCACCATACCGGGACCATTGAGGTCGAGAATATGCACGAGACGTTCCACACCTACGGCGTCATCTGGACCCCTGAAGGCATCACCGCCTACGTAGATGACCAAGCGTACTTCACCTACGATGACACCTCTACCGAGCTGGCTTGGCCGTTTGACCAACCGCAGAATATCATCCTCAACCTAGCGATGGGCGGCGGCTGGGGCGGTGCCGAAGGTATGGACGAAACGATGACTTCGCAGCAGATCGTCGTAGACTACGTGCGGGTGTACGGGAAGCGCTAATGCTTTGTCAAGACTGAAAACACGGGTGGACTTGAGGTTAGTCGATTACTCTTTTCAGGCTGTACTCCCACGCTAAGGCGCGGTCGTGGTGGTGCGCCCCAACACCCGGGTATTGGGCGAAAGCCCCGCCGCCCGCACCACCCCCCCCGTTAGACCACAAACAGTCAACCCCAA
>JBCDIR010000264.1:0-5031 GCA_038748735.1 Bacteroidota bacterium
CAAGACGACTTGGCCCTGGCCCATCAACACCGCAAGCGCCTGCTAGGACTCATCAACGAAATCCTAGACTTATCAAAGCTGGAAGCGGGGGAGCTACGCACTGAGGTCACTACCGTACCCTTGCGCGATTTCCTGCGACGCGTCTTCTTCTCTTTTCAATCGGCCGCGGATTTGCAAAGTGTTAAGCTGGATTGGCAAGTACCGAACGATTTGGATACTTCTGTTCGGACGGACGTAGCACAGCTGGAAAAAATCTTGAATAATCTGCTGAGCAACGCCATCAAGTTTACACCATCTGGTGGGGTGATCAGCCTAGTTGTGGATGTCAGTGCGCTAACGGAGCAGTCACGACTTCGCCTTAGCGTGAAGGATACTGGAAAGGGTATTCCCGCCGAAGATTTGCCCCGCATCTTTGATCGATTTTACCAAAGTGCACAACCCCAGCCGCAGGGGGGCACTGGTATTGGCTTGTCTTTGTCTCGACAGCTGGCCCGGCTACTCGGCGGCGACTTGATCGCACAAAGTAGCCCAGGGAAGGGGAGTACTTTTGAACTAGCCATTCCGGTGGGGGTTGTTGCCGAGCATACGGTACAGACACAGGAAGAAGACGCCGCAACAGCAAGCGAGGAGACGCAAGAAGTACTACCCACCTTGACCTTCCGCTCGGGCCGCCCGCAAGTACTCATCGTAGAAGACCACCCGGAAATGAGTCAGTACCTACTGCAAAAATTACGTGTCGATTACGACTGCCATCTAGCAGAAAATGGGGAGGCCGCGCTGCGCTTACTGGCCCAACAACCCTTCGACCTCATTACCTCTGATGTCATGATGCCCGCGATGGATGGCTTTGAACTGCGCGAACGCATCAACCAGAACGCGGAATGGCGTAAAATTCCGTTTTTGCTACTGACGGCGCGGACGCTGGAGGAAGACAAAATCCGCGGTTTCCAACTCGGCATTGACGACTACGTAACCAAGCCGTTTAGCCTGCCGGAATTACGGGCGCGTATCCACAATTTATTGCAAAACAAGCAAGAACGAGAGGCAGTCGCAGCTGATCCAGCTACTGAGGTAACGACGGAAGAGCAGCTTTTGCAGGACGCCGAAGCCCTCGTACGCGCCCGCCTGGATGATCCTTCGTTGACCGTAGAAGAGCTGGCCAAAGCACTGGGCTACAGTCAACGTAACTTGTCGCGTATTTTTGGCCAACTGACCGGACTGACGCCCGTGAAGTTTATCTTAGAAATTCGCCTCCAACACGCGCGCCACCTGCTAGAACGCCGACAGTTCAGCACCGTAGCGGAGGTCCGCTACGAGGTCGGTATCGAGAGCCGTTCGTATTTCACCAATAAGTTCAAGCAACGCTTCGGCAAAAGCCCCAAGACGTATCTGGATACCCAGTAGGGACAAGGCACGCCTTGTCCATTCCCGGCACGCCTTGTCCATTCCCGGCACGCCTTGTCCATTCCCGGCACGCCTTGTCCATTCCCGGCACACCTTGTCCAGTCCCAGTACGCCTTGTCCAGTCCCAATACGCCACCCTACCCACAGCCTAAATGTAGGCGAAGCGCCCAGCGGAGCCCGACGAATACCTACCTGCTGACGCAAGTCAGGCAGGGAGGCCGTCAGGACCAGCGGTGGGAGCGGTATCGGCTCAGCCGATAAGAGCGGACGACGTGGTGCCAAGGGAGGACCGACCGACGGCAGGGCCCCAAAAAAGAACGGTAGATTTCGTCAGCCAAACAACAGAAGCTGAAATCATTGAGTCTTCGGTTCGTTAAAAGTGTATTTTAGGATAATAATCAAATGCTCACCTAATGCGCCTACTCACAATTCTTCTACTTTGGGGGCTTTCTAGCGCTCTTTTTGCCCAAGATTACCTCCCCTTTCTCCACCCCGATAATCGCTGGCAAGTAGACGTGGACCTCACGGAAACCATTTGGGTACCAGACGCTCGCTACGAGTATTTTCTGCAAGGGGATACACTGATTAACGACACAATTTTCACGAAAATGTACCGCCACGACCTACTCGGGACGGGCGGAACGACAGGACCACCAGCATACGGTTTTCCCGTCGAGACGGGGCCTGCCTACCTGGCCGCCTTGCTGTGGGAGGATGTCGATGCTCGCCGGGTACAATTGCGACAATGGTACAACAGCGACGGGGAAGAACAACTGGCTGGAGCGGTACGCCTGTATGACTTTTTGCTAGAACCGGGCGAGGAAATTTTTGATCCAATAGCTACGAATGGCCCCTATATCATCAGTAATGTAAGTCAAGAAGTACTTCAGGGAGAAATACGTACAGTACTCACCACCGAAGAAGGCAACAGCTTTGCCGAAGGAATGGGTTCACTGGCCGGGCCACTAGAAGGGATCAGCACGCCCGTAAGTGGCTTGACAACCAGTTTACAACGACTGTGCCAAGGCACGGCAATGGACTGTGGTATCCAGATTGATGGGATGGTGAATACGCGGCGGCAGTGGAATGTATTGCACTCATTGTGGAGTTTTGCGTTCGGCAACGCTTCCCACATTACCCATTATTACCGCTTGGGGGACAGTTCAACCCTTGGCCAACACTTGTATTATGAACTTGTAAAAATGCAACAAAAAGATGAACCAGGTTTCACCTCAGACATCCACAGTATCTACCTTGACAATTCAGTTTACCTTCGAGAAGACGCCGGAGTCGTTTATCAATACAAGGGAGATGGTGACGAAATAGTATTGTACAATTTCAACTTAGAACCAGGAGATACGATCACTTACGAAAGCTATGCTTCTACGGATTCGCTCCAACTAATTGTTAACGAAGTCGATTCTGTATGGGTAGACGACACTTACCGTAGGCGTCTTCGCCTTGCCATTGCCCACCCTACCGTCACCTCTCCAGAAACTACTGTCTGGATAGCAGGTATCGGTGAAATCAGCCAACACCCCCTTGAACCTCGCTCCGGCATCCAGCCCTTTTTTGATGCGGCCGAACGATTTCAGTGTTATTATTCCGATTATGCTGCGGAGGCCACTTACACAAAACCAGATTTTATGGAATGCTATACCTACCTCGTAGATACCGAAGAAATCGCTGCTAGTCCCGTAGTATCATTGTCTCCCAACCCCGGCAAGGGCCTCGTCCGCTTCGACCCAAGCTGGAACGATCACCAGTGGCAGTTTTACAATGCACTAGGACAACTACAATTTGATCAAATAGCCACGGCGGGCCGGCTTGATTTGACGAACCTAACACGCGGCTGGTACCGCTACCTCGTGCTGAATCGGAATGGAAAAGTAGTGGGGCAAGGGCGTTGGCTGCGGCAGTAGTTACAGCGACTTGGTGACAAAAAACACCGCTTCGTCCAAAGAAGTACCGTAGGTGTAGCAGATCGTCAGGCGGAGGTGCTCGCCCGCTTTGACTGTGACGGGTTCTCGCAATTGCACGACGGTTGGTGGCATTAGGCTGTCCGTTCCTGTAAAATTTGCCCCGGGCGCACACTGCACCCAGGAATGGAGAAACGCGCAGTTGATGGTACCTTCCAACAGGGCCTCCACTTCAACCGTTAAGGTTAGCGCCTCCGTAGTAGCTTGGTATAAATCAATGGTATTGACCGTCGCCTGACTCGTCAACAAGGTTGGCAAGTGACGCGTCAGGAAGATGGGGTAATGCCGCCGCGGAGGCGTAAACGAAGTATCACCCAACTGCACGAGATTGATAATTTTCTCAGGAATGAGCTTTCCCCCGGGGCGCAAAAACTGCCGGAGGTGCTGAAAAAGAGGCACCTGCAGTTCGTTAGCACAGTAAATACTCATGTTTTCGCCGATGAGGTAATCCACGGGTTCGGGGAGCTGTATGTTCAGCGCATCGGCTTTGAACAATACGACTCTTTCTTGCCAGCCATTTTGGTCTATTTCCGCTTCGAGGAAGTCAAACAAGTGCGGATTACTTTCAATCAAGTACGCCTTTTTGACGTGCGGCAGAAACAGCTTGGTCAACGCTAATCGGCCCACCCCCACTTCGCAGACGACCTGGCCCGCAAAGTTATTGTAGTGCTGAAAAGCCCGACGAAAAGCATTGATGCGCACCTGGTCGGTTTCCATGATTTTATAATACAGTTCGGGAAAACCGAAGTGCCCAGCGTCGAAGGTTTGCGCCTCCAGCAGCGCGTATTTCAGGTCGGGATACGCGTCGATGATTTCGGAGAGTAAAGGGTGCATAAACATTAATTGATGGTTGTTACTATCTATTCAATCTGACCGACCTCTATTGGAAGATAGCTACTTGACGGCTACTTCCCGCTCCAACGCCTCCAATTTCGCCACCAACCAATCCCGCTTCGGCATGGTCTCTACCGCTTGCAGGTCAGCACGCAGTTTGGTGATGCCTGCGCGGATTTTTTCCGTGCTTTGGTAACCCATCTGCGCCCGCAATTGCGCCAAGCGGCGCGTGAGGCGAAACAAGTCGTAGTAACCTTTGCGCCGGGAATCGGCCAGCAAGCTGTTACGTTTGAGGTAGTGACGGAACGATTCTACCAGTGCGTGCAACGGCTCCCACTCCTCTAGTTCGTAGTAACTGCGCAGTTGCAGAATTTTTGCGCCGAGGCTGTAACGCGGGTCGCGGTATTCGACGCGCAGCAGGTAGCGCAACACCTCGTCGTGTTGGCCGAGGGCATCGTAGTAGGTTGCTTTGCTGAGGCAGTAGGCCGTTTCGCGGCTGTCGGGTTCGAGGGCGGCCTTTTGGGTTTCGATGAACTGCTCGGCCCACGCCATTTCCCCGAGGCGGATGGCCGTCGTAGCGACGTTCTTGTAGTGCCATTCGACGAGATAGCCGTTTTCGTGCAAGAATTCGCGCTCCAACTGATCTCGGTATAAACCGAAGAGTTCCCGAAAGAAAGCGGGCTGAGAGCGATTGATTTGGTCAATACAAAAATTTTGGAGGTAGATGTAGATCCGCTTCACCTCGTCGCGCTCGAAGTAAGTTTCGTTTTGATTGAACGTGGCTAAGGTGGTGTGGAAGCGCGCTAGGGCCGGC
>JBCDIR010000265.1:0-5029 GCA_038748735.1 Bacteroidota bacterium
CCCTTCTTCGGTTAGTCTGACGAGTGCAGATTCGGGCGTGGATATGATTATTCAAATGCCATCGAACGCTAGCGACCTGGTACTTGACCTCTGTGAACCCGTACCGTACGAGCTGGAAATTGTGAGTACGGACCTTGGTTACGTCCGGGATATGGTACTCAATTTCACCTTGCCTCCCAACCAAAATTACGTCCCCGGTAGTTTCGAGTTGGCCGTACCTAGCCCTGCCTTGGGGGGGACGTATATGACAACGATTGATCCTACGGCCCTGGGGGGAAATCAGTTTGAAATTGATCTGTCTGCCCTTAATACCACCTTGAATACCGAAGGGTTGGTCGGTTCTAAAGATCCCGACAACAGTGTAATTGGGGTGCGTTTCCAGGCGGAGACCGACTGCGGGTACATTTCTGGCTCCCGGGCAGACTTTATTCTCACGGCGGCCAATAGCTGCGGCGATCCACTGACGCCCGTTGCCCGTAATTCGGGACGGGTACGGATTCGTTCGGGGGAACCCACCATCAACGTTGCCATTACGACCGAGTCATCCAGTTTGAATGCGTGTAGCAACGAACGCACAACCACCGGTGGCCGCTTAGTGATTAATTCGGGGAGTATTACTAACCTGGATTCTATCAAGATCATTTTACCGGCGGGGGTCAGCTACGTAGCGAACACTTACGTACCGGGTACTAACGCAGTGCCGGGTAACAACCCAGCCGTGGTTCGTCAGGAAAGCGGGGTAACGGTACTGGTGTGGCCCTTTGACACGAATCTAGGACAAGGAGATGTGGTAACTTTTGACCTTGACGTTATGGCCGAAGACGTTGGCCAAGCCTGTACGGATTACAACTTGCGAATGCAAGCTTTTACCAGTTATGAGGAAGAATGTAATGGGGTCGTCTGTTCCGTTGGGGAAGTATCCGGAGAAGGTACCCAGGCGGTGACCATTCAAAAAGCTGACTTAGATTTTAGCGACATTGCCGGTGATGTCACCCTAAGCCCCAGCGATGGAATGGCTACGGCGGACTTTGCGGTGGAGGTATGTAACTTCGGTTTTACCCTAGACGCCGGTAGTACCGTGACGGTTGACATTTACGAAGATACTAACGGAAATGGTACTTTTGAAGAAGGGACGGACGTCTTCTTATTTCCGCTGGAAACCGTCACTAGCGCACCACTGGCTCCCGGTGAGTGTCTAACTATTATTGACCAAGCCACCTTTGCGGCTTCCGATTTGTGTACGGTCATTGGCGTACTGAACCCCGACCGGACGTGTACTTGTTCGGAAGTACCGTCGTTTACCTATCGCCCCGCTATCCATTACGACTTTCCGATGGCGTACGACGTTTGTGGGGGCGAAACGGTGATGGTCGGCCCCATGCCAATTGCAGGCTACAGCTTTGAGTGGGTATCTATCGGTGGTTCGGATATTTCTAATCTTACGCCCGATGATGATACCCCGGCAGTATTTAGTGCGCCACTCAACAATACGGGTGCGCCGCTGACCCTGAGGTACGCCCTGCGCGCGCTGAACGCGCCCTGCTTTACCGAAGATACCATTAGTGTTACCATTGCCCCCAACGTTATGGATATGGTAAACGTCAACGCTTGTGCGGGAACGGCCTATGATTTGCCTACCATTACCGATCCTAACGCCAGCAATTTCGTTTGGTCCGCCGATCCGCCCCTGATGCCGGGTGAATTATCGCTTTCTGGCGGTGGTCGCTACGCAATGGTCAACAATGTGGCCGCCGGAGCACGCGCTTATACGCTAACTTACGAAATCGGAGACGGGGGCTGCGCAGCTAGCTTGGCGGTCAACCTGAACGGACAAAACTGTGGCGGAGCCGTCACTGAACTGGGTAATTACGTTTGGTTTGACGTAGACGAAGACGGACAACAAGACGCGGGCGAACCGGTCATTCCCGGAGTGGTGGTTAACCTCATTGATGCCAACACGGGAACTGTCATTGCCACAACTGCGACGGACGCTGCGGGGAACTATTTGTTCAATAATCTACCCGCAGGTAACTATGCGGTGGAGTTCGTTCCCCTGCCGGGTTTCGTCTTTACGAACAACGATGCAACTACCCCGGGCACGAATGACGCTAACGATAGTGACGCCGATCCGACTACGGGGATTACACCTCCGCTGTTCTTACCTTTGAACGAGCAAAATTACGATTTCGACGCCGGCTTCACACCCGATTGTTCGTTAGCGGTCGAAGTCGTTACGAGCGATTGCGTAGCTGACGGAGCGGGTGGCCTCACCCGCGAGTATACCATTAACGTCAGTTGGATGAACAATCCGTATACGTACGATTTTGTCAACGACGGACAGGACATCATTGACGTAAGTTTCGCGGGCAGTAATTTTACGGTAACGGCCACCGAGTTGAACGGATCGGCTACCCTCGGACCCGTCGTAAGTAACGCCACGGGACCATTTACGGCTACGGCAGCCTTCCAGGAGGCGACGGCCTGTACAGCTACTTTTGCTACGGAACCCGTTGTGGTTTGTGCGTTCGACTTAGCATTGCGCAAAACCCCTAGTACCCTCATGCCAACGCCCGGTCCGTACGCCTACGGTGATCTACTGTGTATGGACGTAACCGTATTCAACCAGGGACCACAGCCCGTCACGAACGTGCAGGTATTTGATTCTTTACCGGCGGGTATGTTACTGGACGGTAGCAACAGTCCGGGCTGGTCCAACATTGACCCGCTCCAACTGTACACTTTTGCGGGACCGATCGCTAGCGGCGATAGTGCCAAAGCGACCGTTTGTGTGACGCTACAGATGACCGACGGTGGCCCGGATGACTATACCAACTTTGCAGAAATAGCCAGCTTCGCCGATTCGGAAGGCAACAACCAGTCCGCTTTCGACGAAGATAGCACACCAGACACTAATTTTAGTAACGATAACGGCGGCAACCCCAACGACAACACCAACGATGAAATCACCGATGATGGTACCAATGACGAGGATGATCATGATGCTTTCCAAGTGGAAATATTCGATTTGGCGTTGGTGAAGATGTTGGATACGCCGCCGTTCTATGCTATTGGTGATACGGTGTCTTACACCATCTCCGTGACGAACCAGGGGAACGTAGCGGCGCAAAACATCAACGTGATTGACTACATTCCGGATGGGTTCGAGGTGCTGACCAGTAGTATGCCGCCGTGGGGGACCGTCGCTGCGCTGAACGCGACGACCGATACCACGAGTACCACTATTTCGGGTCCGCTGGCTCCGGGAGCCACGACATCCGTGATGATTGAATTACAACTATTGGGGGTACCCGGACAAGTGACCTACGTTAATTACGCCGAAATTACGGGTGCCCAAGATACGGACGGGAATACCGTAGCGGATATTGACAGTACGCCTGACCGGGACCCTACCGACGATGCGGGCGGTGCCGCCATGTCAGACGCGGACGATGCCACTGATGGGGACGGCACTGGCAACCCCGGAGGAAGTGACGCCAGTACCGACGAGGACGATCACGATCCGGCTTTTATCAGTATTGATAGCGTCTCCATTGGCAGTACGGTCTTCGTTGATCCTAATAATAATGGCTTGCAGGACCCTGGTGAACTGGGTATTGCGGGGGTAACGCTTGAGCTCCTCCTGGATGCCAACGGCAATATGATGATTGATCCTGGGGAACTGACGCCGGTTGCGATGACGATGACGGACGCCAATGGGAATTACTACTTCGGTAGGTTGTTGCCGGGTAACTACATGGTACAGATACCTACGGGCAACTTCTCGTCGGGTCAACCGCTGGCGGATTTTGGTACCTCTTCGACCCCTACTAGTACCGCCGATGATGACATGGACAGTGACGATAACGGCATTCAGCCCGGTGGACCGTTTGGTCTGGTCACCTCTGCCGTGGTCAACGTGATTCCTACGATGGAAATCACTGCCGAGGGGGGATCTGGTGGCGACCAGGACGTAGCCAACGGCCAAGCGGACGCCAACGGTAATATGACCGTTGACTTTGGCTTTCTGCCCAACGTAGCTATCGGCAGTACCGTTTTTGCGGACTATAATGATAATGGAATGCAGGACACCGGAGAGCCGGGTGTGCCGATGGTTAACTTAGTATTATATTACGATGCCAATAACGATGGTGCCATCAACGGCGCAGAATTGACCACCCCCGTTGCCACGACCATGACCGACACCAACGGTGATTACGTATTCGTTGGTTTAGCACCGGGCAATTATCAGGTAGGTATCCTGCCGGGGGAATTTGCGATGGGAAGTGGCCTGGAGTTTCTCCCCATCTCCTCTACGGATATTACTACGACCGGAGCCGACAACCAAACCGACGGAGACGATAACGGTCAGCAACCCGGTGGCTTGGGAACGCTAACGCTGTCGCCACTCATTACCCTGACGCCCGGGATGGAACCGCAGGACAGCGGAGTGGAAACGGGCCCGGGTAGCGACAAAGACGATGGCTTTGACGCCAGTGGCGATATGACAGTCGACTTTGGCTTTGTGTGTAACGTATCCATTGACGTTCCCAGCCCGACCGTAGATATGTGCTCGGTACGCCGGCTGGATATTATGTCTATTGCGAGCATTGTGCCCAGCAACGTCAACGGCACCTGGCAAACCAGTGGAGACGGTATGTTTCTGGACGCCAGTGGGGATCCGGTCAGCCCCGCCCGCTACGATACGGCACTGTATTACGCAGCGAGCACCAACGATCTTGCCAACGGAGAAGTGACGCTGACGCTTACTTCGGACACCGCCGGGGTTTGTCCGCCCGTGAGTGAGCAGGTATTACTGAACATCTTACAGGCTGACTGCGGTAGCTTCCCGTGGAACGGGAATTAAATGACCTCCGCACGCACCTTAAGCGATATGATTGTTTGGTAAAGATTACCCCAGTTGCCGATTGGTCAACTGGGGTGATTTTTTTTGGGCCAAAGAGTAGGAGAAGTTAGGTTTATTAAGTCTGAGATAAAGGCTGTTACTTGTTTTCGTCTTTCGTGTTGCCCG
>JBCDIR010000266.1:0-5029 GCA_038748735.1 Bacteroidota bacterium
CGATCCCATCATTGGTACAAACGTCCGTGCTTGTGCTGCCATCTTCGAGGCTGAGTTCGCCGCCGCGGGGGCCGCGTAAGTCTACCGTCAAGAAGCTGTTCGTCAAGTCGCTACACTCGTCGGAAATGAGGAGGTCCGCGTCTACGATTTGGCCACTTTGGAGCAAGAAGTTACCCGTGTAAGCCACGGCCCAGATGCGGACAAAGTCGCCCGTGTAATCGCCGAAGTCGGTGGAACCGCTCGCTAGAATAGCCAGGATTTCGTTATCAACGGTAGTGACGAGGTACGCTAGGTCGCCGTCTCCCGTGAAGTCGGCACTGAAGTTGAGAACGTCCGGTAGATCGTCGTTGGGACAGATCGTCGTTACTGTCGAACCGTCCTCGAAGCTAATGGGGCTAATATTCACCGAGCGGTTGACAATTTCTAGAGGTGCTGAAACAGCAAAGCATACATCGGCAATATCACTATTGATAAACTCATCTCCTTCGCTCAGGACCAAGTTGTCCAGATAAGAAATACCGAATACTTGGTAAGTACCCAGTGGTAAGTCGGCTAAGTCAATTTCAGGTTCGTTGGTTAAGCGGGTTACTAAGCCCGTTTCTGTATCAACCACGGCGTAAACGTAAGCAATGCCTTCGGCAGCTCCCGTCGTTACGATGGTTAGGATGCTCGTGCCGTCAGCGGCTTCGCAGTCTTCAAAGCTGGTGCTGCCATCACTGAACGTAAGTACACCCGCGTCAGGTCCGTTGCGATTAATCGTCACAAAACCGTCCGACAAGTCAAAGCACTCGTCCGAGAAGAGACCGCCCGCGCCGAGGTTGTCGCCTACTGCTAATAGTAGTTCACCACTGTACGCCAAGCCCCAAACGCGGCAGATACCGCCACCAGCGCCCTCAAAATCGATGGTGCCAGAAGTGTTGAAATCGAGGATGAAGTTACCCCCGTTGGTAATAACGTAAACGAAGTTGTCGTCACCCGTGTAGGTATTGGTGAAGGTCAGCTCGTCGGCGATACCGTCACCCACACAGAGGGTGATTTCGTTGCTACCGTCTTCCAGTAGTACATCGTCGGCGTGTTCTACCTCGCGGATGAGGGCTAAGGTGTTACTCGCCGTATCCACGCAGTCTTCTAGGGCCGCTGGGTCGAAGCTGTCGCCGATGGCGTACGGCAGGTCGCCCAAGTAGGACAGGCCGTAAATGGTATAAGTTCCGTTGGCCAAACCAGGCTCGTTGAAGCTGCCCGTAGGGAAAATCATCGCAATAGTACCCGTCGCGTCGTTGACCGCAATGAAGGTATAATCGGCTCCGGCTTCGTTACCGCTCACGGACAGGGTCGGTACACCCGGTACGTTGAGGGGCGTGCAAGAGCTGTAAGTAGCTGCTCCACTACTGTAAGCAATGGTGCCACCTACTGGGCCATTCCGATTGATGTAAACGAAACCGTCCGAGAGGTCGGAACATTCGGTGGAGAAGGCCGTGTTACCGCCGATGCTTTGTCCGGGTTCGATAGTGAGTTCACCCGTGTAAGCCAGTCCCCACACTCGGCAGATGCCCGCTCCGGCGCCTTCAAAGTCGATGACGTTAGCGGCGGAGGTGTCGAGCAAGAAGTTAAATTGATCCGTGATGAGGTAAACGAAATTATCCTCACCCGTATAAGTACTGCTGAAGGTCAACTCGTCCGCTACGCCGTCGCCGACACAAAGGACGATGGAGTCACGCCCGTCCGCTAGCATGACGTCATCCGCGTTTTGTACGCGGCGGATGAGGTTAAGCGTATTGTCCGCTAGATCAGCACAATCCCCCCCCAATTGGTCGGCAGCGAAGGTGTCGCCGAGGCCCAGTGCTAGGGGAGCCGTGTGTGAGATACCGTAAATGTCGAAGTTGCCGTTGGGGTAAGTTCCCAGGTCAAAAGCAAATTCATTTTCCAGGATCGTCGTAATGATGCCCGTGCTGTTGTCTACGAATAATAAGGTATAACTCGCGTCCGTATTAGCACCGTTGGCCGTAATCGTGACCGTGCCGCTGGGCGGTAGTGGTGTACAACTGACCAAACTGTCCGTACCGTCGTCAAAACTCAGACTTCCACCCGCAACTGCCGTACGTACGACGGTAACGAAGTTGTCCGAGAGGTCGAAGCACTCGTCGGATAGCGTTACGGCTGCGGCGTCGTCTCCTGGGCCAGCCGTTAGTGTTCCGCTGTAAGCGAGCCCCCACACGCGGCAGATACCCGCCCCGGCACCTTCAAAGTTGATGACACCATCGGCGGAGGTGTCGAGAATGATATTGTTTTCGTCGGTAATGACGTACAGGAAGGATTCGTCTCCTGCGTAAGTAGTGGTGAAGGTAAACGTATCGTCCACCCCGTCGCCGGCGCAAACTGCAATATTGGTCATGCCGTCCGCTACACTTACGGTACCCGCATCCTGTACCGCGCGTACGATGGAGAGGCTGTTGCCACTGAGACCAAAACAAGCTGCGCTGGCCGCTGCTACGTCAAACACATCACCGACGTTGAGGGACAGGGGCGCTTGGTAGGCCAAGCCGAATACGCTGTACGTGCCGTTGGGCAATTCGTTGGCGTTGATGTTGCCCGTAGTAGACAGGGCTACGATGCTTTCGTCGGCACTATTGGTGAGAACGAAAACGTAGTCTAGCGCGGAATTGTTACCCGTGACGGCGGCTTGGAGCGTATTGCCAATATCTGAACTCGTACAGGACAAAAAGGCGTCTGCCCCCCCCACAAAGTTGATGGTCCCCCCCTGGGGCGTGATCCGATTGACGGCTACGTAGCCGTCCGAGAGGTCGAAACATTCGTCCGAGAGCGGTTGCCCGCCACCGAGGTTGTCACCGGGATTGATGGTAAGGTTTCCGCTGTAAGCGAGACCCCAAACGCGGCAGAGACCCGCTGGTGCATTCTCAAAGTCGATGATCCCGCTAGTGGACGTTTCTAGTACGAAATTGCCCGCATTGGTGACAACGTAGATGAAGCTGTCGTCGCCCGCGTAGGTACTCGTGATGGTCAGTTCGTCCGCACTGCCGTCACCGACACAGACCGTAATGCTGTCCGCGCCGCTGCTGAGCATCACGTCGTCCGCATTCTGTACTCGACGAATCAAATTGATGGGAGCGGATACAGCAAAACAGCTCCCTCCGACCGAGGTCTCGTCAAAAGCATCGCCAACCGCTGCTCCGAGTTCACCGACGTAGGATACACCGTATATATTGTAGTTGCCGTTGGCCAAAGTTGCCAAGTCTAAAGTTGCATTTTCCGTAATCTCAGTGATGATTCCGGTTTCGTTATTAACGAATACGTAGGAGAACGGCACGTTGGGCGAGTTGCCCGTAACCGTGACCGCTACGCTGCCGGAGGGGGGGAGGGGCGTGCAGCTCACGAAGCTGTCGGAGCCATCCGCAAAACTGATACTTCCCGCTGCCGGGCCGTTACGGTTAATTAACACAAATCCGTCCGAAAGATCGAAGCACTCGTCCGAGAGTACTCCGGCGATGCTTTCGCCTAGGGTCACCGTCAGGTTTCCGCTGTAAGCGAGACCCCACACGCGACAAATGCCCGCCTCGGCACCTTCAAAGTCGATGGTACCCGTGGTATTAGTTCCCAACAGAAAGTTACTCTCGTCGGTGATGAGGTAGATGAAGTTATCGTCACCCAGGTAAGTAGAGGTGAAAGTCAGTTCGTCCGGAATGCCGTCGCCCACGCAGATAGTGGTCTCCGAACTGCCATCCGCTAGGTTCACATCATCCGCATTTTGTACCCGCTTGATGAAGCTCAGCACGTCAGCAGAACCTGTGCTGCACTCATCGCTGAAGTTGTCACCATCGTAGGTGTCGCCAACCGCCGCCGTTTGGTTTCCGGTATAAGCCACACTGTAGATCAGGAAGCTACCCACTGGTTGGTCCGCCAGATTCAGGGTGGCACTGGTAAAGATTTGTACAATCGCATTCGTGTTGGCATCCACCATTACGTAAGCAAAACTGACGTTGGGTTGGTTGAAACTACTAGCCAAGGAGACGCTGCCCGTCGGGGGCAATACGCTACAACTGGTGAAGGCCGTGCTTCCATCCGCATAACTCAGGCTACCCGGGTCGGGAGACAGGCGAACGACGTCGACGGCATTATCGGAAAGGTCAAAACAGACACTGGCCAGGTTAGCCGTGAGGAGATCATCACCCGGCACGCCGAGGAAATCACCCTGGTAAGCTACCCCCCAGACTTTGCACAAGCCCGCCGGGGCACCCGTGAAGTCGAATACGCCGTTTGCCGAACTGTCCAGAATAATGTTATTACCATCCGTCAGAACGAAGACGTAGGGCGCAGAAGTGGAAGTAGTCGCAAAGTCGACTATATTCACTATGCCCGGGTCGGCACAGAGGGTAATTGCCGTTTCGCCAGTTGCAGTGGAGACCATTCCACCAACGGGAGTGGCGTTGCTAACTGTGATAAAGTTGGGACTGATTTGGAAACAGTAGCTCCCCAACTGGGTGTTCAGGTAATTATCGCCCACTTGCCCGGTCACTTCTCCGATGAAGGAGACGGAAAATATGCGGTAGTTCCCTTCCGGTAGGTCTTCAAATTCAATGAAGTTGCTCAAGCCGATGGAAACGATGATGTCATTTTCATCGACGGCCATGAACGCAAAGGGCGTGGCCAGCGGGCTGGTATTGAAGCGGATTCGGTCCGAATCGCCATCGCCCAGGCACACGGCTATGTTGTTGCCTGATTCGGTTGAGATGGTGGAAGAAATACAGTCCGTGAAAACTTGGCTGTGGCCAATGGTCACCAGACTGAGGAATAGTGTGAAAAATAAAGATGTCTTCAGGAAATTCATGTTGATGTGTTTCGAATGCGGATATAGAACTTGTTTAAAAATATCTCACACTGGCCAAACTCGCCCTTTTGTCGCTACTCTTCGTACTGTACTCACCTTAATAGCGATGCTAGCGCCTGCCGCGCCAAGCGGTATTAGGTTCCGTGCATCTCTCAATTCGCTACGCGACTACTGCGTGGTAGTACC
>JBCDIR010000267.1:0-5016 GCA_038748735.1 Bacteroidota bacterium
CGCGCATGATACCGCTAATGCTGTACGGCCCGGACAGGTGGGACCCTGCGGTGATGTCAATGTCTTCCACTTCTAGTTCTAGCGCCCGGTGTAGCGCCATACTCGCGTGGCCGCCCTGCGAGTAGCCCGTGACGAAGACTTGGTCGTTGAGAAATAAGTCCAGCTCGGCAGCGTAAGCACGCACAGCCCGAATCATATCCACGGCTGCACTGGCCTCCGAGTCCGCGTGTACGTAGGGGTGAAAGCCCCGCGCTTCGCCTGCGCCCAGGTAGTCCGGCGCGAGGGTCGCGTAGCCCATCCCGCCGAGTATCAAGGCCAATTGGTACCCCCCCTGCAAATTAGAGGGTATATCCTGCGGACCATCGACCGTGCCGTGCTGGTAGACCGCCAGCGGATAGATCGTCGTTTCCTCGCGTTGGGGAACGATCAGTAAACCGGAGGCCGTATCCAGTTGGTTGAACACGTCGGGCGTAGTGTAGGTGACCTTCCACATTTCGACGCCGTTCTGGATGAATGCTCCGTACTGGACGGTCAACTGCGCTTGGGAGCGCTGCCCTTTGGCTTCAATACTGACGAGGGTTTGGGCAGTGAGGCTGCCGATGAGTAAACCGAAAAAGGTGAAAAGTAATAGTAGACGGGACATGGTAAGTGAGTTTTATATGGCCTCTAAGGTATTGAATTATTTAGTATCTTAAATATACTCGTTTAGCCAAAGCCTCAAACGGCTACGACCGACAAAGGTAGACTTGCTGTGTGGGGAAATAATTGGTAACTTAGCCGTATGGAAGCAGTCAAGTTAGCGAAACTTACCTTAGACGAGTATCTCGCCATTGAGCGAGAGAATGAAACGCGTTATGAATACCATAACGGGTCTATTTATGCCATGGCGGGAGGGACTAAGAATCACAGTATTCTTGGCGCTAGCGTGATTCGATTATTAGGTAATGGTTTAGCGGAAAAGGAGAAAAATTGCATTGTCTTCAACAGTGATATGAAACTGCGTATTCTGGAAGGGAATCGTTACGTTTATCCAGATAGCATGGTAGTCTGCACGAATAATGATCAGGAAGACGATGATCAAGGTGCCATCACCAATCCCATCCTCATCGTTGAAGTCCTCTCCGAAACGACGGCAGGCTATGACCGGGGCGATAAGTTCTACTTTTACCGCCAAATTCCCAGCCTGAAGGAATACCTGCTGATTGAGCAAGATTTGCCGCAGGTAGAATTGTTCACCCGCCAAGCGGACGACGCCTGGCGTATCCAACGCGTCCGAGGGTTGGATTCGATGGTCTCCCTCTCTTCGCTCGGCATTACCATTAGCCTCGCAGATTTGTACCGCAATATCAGCTTCGAGGAGCCAGCCAGTTAATTCCCCGTTTCATTCATCACTTCCGCCAATTTCTGTTCTAGTTGCGGTCCGCGTAGGCCGCGGGCAATGATCTTACCTTCTCGGTCCAGCAGGATGGTGTGTGGAATAGAAGTAACGCTGTACAGTTGGGCTACTTCGTTTTTCCACCCTTTCAGGTCACTGACGTGCAGCCATTCGAGACCGTCCTTGGCAATGGCCTGGGTCCAGCGGTCTTTCGTGCGGTCGAGGCTAACGGCGAGGATTTCGAAACCTTGGTCTTTGTATTCGTTGTAGACGCGCTTGACGTTGGGGTTCTCCCGGCGGCAGGGACCGCACCAACTGGCCCAGAAGTCGACCAGTACCACTTTGCCGCGTAAGTCGCTGAGGCTGATGGCTTCACCTGCGGGGCTGGGTTGCGAGAAGTCTGGCGCTTCGCCACCGACTACGAAACTTTGTTGCGCTTTGATTTGTGCTTCCAGGTCACTGGCTGCTTGGGGGTCTTGGTCTTTAAAGTCGCGGATAAAAGTTTCTGCGTAATGCTGGAAACTCGGGTGCTTCTTCTGTTTCAGGATACTGATGATGCCACCCAGGGCCAGCTTCTCGGCGAGGCTCCCCCGGGGAATTTCCGCGACCGTCTGATCGACCATACCGTTGAAAGTCTCGGCATCGCGGTAGACTTGACTGAGGGTCGTGGTGTAGGTTTTGAAGCCTTCGTAAACCCACGGTAAGCTGTGGAATCCTTCGTCTTTCCAGTCCACAAACTGAAAATATTCGCGGGCGAAGTATTCAATTTCGTTGCTGTACTTGCCTTCCTCGTTATTATTAAAAAAGCTCAAATAGGTATTGAGGGCAGCTACCCGTGCTAAGAAGGGATTACTTTTTTGCAAAGAATCTAGCAATTGACGACGCGCCTGGTCGACCTCTGCTAGTTCAGCCTTGCCCTGAGCTTTAACGGCCTCGTCGCGCATACCCCGGCGGAAGGTGGTGATGGCCTTCTGATTCATGCGGTTGATTTCGCCAAAGCGTTGTTTGAGGGCGGCGTACTCGTTATTGATGGCCGAGCCAAAAACCTGCGTTGGCTTGGTGTTGTTACAACTCACTTGGAGTTGTACGTTTTCTTCTTCGCCTAAAATAACGGGCTTCAACTGGTCAGGCTTAGGGCCAAAGTAGTAAAAGCGGTGGCCTTCGGCGGGCACATTAAAGGTGTAGACGTCCGCCTCGTTTTCACTGGCGAGGACGGGTTTGAAGGAAGTACCGTCAAAGGTGTAGAGTGCCAATTGCTGGGTGCAGCCCTGAGTTTGGGTCTTAACTGCAATCGTTTTTTGGCCGTAGCCGAATTGTAATACGAATAATAAAGAAAGAAGTAGGATAAAACGCATAACGGGATTATTTGAACTGCTTCAACCGAAGCCTAATCATAACGTCGCTGGGCGCGCGTAAGTTGTACCACACAAAGCTAGCCTCTTTTGGGTAAACGAGCGTGCTTCATCGGGAAAATTCTTGGGCTAGTCGAAAGAGAAGACGCCGGGACCAACTTCCCGTATCAAGAAATGGTTATATTGTGGAAAGATGAGCTGTTTTTTAACAAGCTCAATAAGAACGAAGTAGATATGAACGCACAAGGATCGTTTTCCTTTGGTAATAATAATGGTCGCGGCCCGTTTTCGAGCATCGTCGGCATCCTAGTCGCCATCGGCGTATTTATTGCGCTGTTTTGGTTTTTACAAATTTTGTTTGAGATATTATGGTACCTCACTCCCGTCATGCTCGTTGCTACGGCGATTATTGACCATAAAGTTATCCTGGGTTATTTTGGTTGGTTGGGCCGCCTGTTTCGGCGTAACCCACTCTACGGTATTCTTGCCGGAGGCTTATCTATCGTAGGTGCCCCCGTGGTGGCCTTAGTGCTCCTTGGACGGGCCTTTTTGGGCAAGAAAGTACGCGAAATCCAACAAGATATGGAGCAAAAACAGCAGGGAGAGTTCGTAGAATACGAAGAGGTATCCAGTGAAACGCTAGAGTTGCCACAACTAGAAGAACGCCCCCGACCCGAACCGGAGCCGGAAAAGCGCCAGCAGAAAAATGACTACGAGGATTTATTCTAGTGCTTTGTTAAGGCTGAAGTTGCGGGCAAGGTCCATCATTGGTTTTCTACCCTTGGTAGGCAGTATTCCCACGCAAGGCGTGGTCATGGCAGTATAGGCTTCGTCTTAGTGATTGTGCTCCCACGCTGGGGCGTGGTCGCGGTTTACGCGGCTATCGCCGGCTTGCCGACACAACCGCGACGGAGGAGCACTGCCACGACGAACGGGAGTACCGCCTGTTAAATGCGGAGAACCTATCTCAAGCCATACCCCAAATTTCAGACTTGACAGAGCACTTGTCTTTGTCTAACTCGTAAAAACGAACATTACGGACGGTTGTCGTGGTTTATAAAGTAAACGACATAGTAAACCATGGCCGAAACTACCCAGCACCTCACCTCCGATCAACTCACCGAATTGCGTCAAAAACTGACGGATAAACACGACCGGATTACCCAGGAATTAGACCGTTTAGAAAACAAAGAACTTCCCAACCTCCACCTCGGCGATGAAGCCAACGACGGCTATGGCGACGACGCCAAGACCGATCAAATTCGTCAGCGTATCGTAGCACAAATCAAGCGTCGCCAGACGGAACTGGCCGAAATTAACGCCGCCTTCAACCGCCTGGATAACGGTTCCTACGGACTAGATGAACGCAGTGGACAACCGATTCGTGTAGAGCGCTTAATGGCGCTACCGACGGCCCGGCGGGCAATTGCCAACGAGTAAGTGACCGTTCTGCCCACGGGTAAGTCGATTGTCGGGTTTAGGTTAAACGCATCAAATTTTAGCTGTCCTAGAACACGTTAAAACGGGTGGCGGTGGCCCGAAAATGTATTGTCCGACCGGAGGGAGTTTACATTTTCTAGCGTGTTTGCTTCCTTTTTTGGCAATGCAAAAAGGAAGAGCCCAGCCGGCTGGAGGCGAAAACCGAGTAAAATGTTCCAATGACCAAGAAAATCGCTAATCCTAGGGGCAATGCGTCTTGATGCGTTTAATCTAGTTCAGATAAAACACTCTTAATAGACATTATGAACACAACTTATTATGGGTCTAAACTTGCTCTTTTCGGCGCTATCTGTGTTAAAAAGCCTCGCCGTAGCTGAGGCTATGCCTACGTTTTTTTGCCTTGATAGCACCAAAAATAGCGGCGTTTCCTCCCCACACAAATTATATTCATAACGTCTAATAGATGCTACAGAAACCGTACCTTACCGTATGGTCAATCAGCAAGATTTTCAGCAGCAGTTATTTGAGCAATTGCGGCAGCGCTACGGCAGCAAACGCGTTCTGACGGAATCCATGGCTGTCTTAGGTTTGCGCAAAGGAGCCGTTTACAAACGCATGAACGGAGAGACGGCCCTCACGGCTACCGAGCTGGTGCAACTATCCACCAAATTTCAGGTATCATTGGATACCTTGACGGCAAATCCTCGCTTCATGGCTTTTCGCCATCCCTTTATGGAACAGCGAGATAGCTTCACGTTTTTGGACCGATTTCGCTTTTACATGGGTTCGATTCAGGAGGATGAAAAGAGTCAATTCGCCTATCTGGCCAATGAATTGCCCGTCTTTTAC
>JBCDIR010000268.1:0-5001 GCA_038748735.1 Bacteroidota bacterium
ATCTACTCCTTTACGAAATGGTTGAGGGTTACCTCGAAAAGCGTCAGCCCTACCGGGAAGAACACCTAGCGTTGGCCCAAGCGGCGGTAGCTGAGGGCAGCCTCGTACTGGGTGGTGCTTTTGCAAATCCGGCAGATGGCGCGGCCCTGGTCTTCAAGGGAGACAACCCGCAGATTGCTACTGGTTTTGCGGAACAAGATCCTTACGTGAAAAATGGCATAGTTGCCCAATGGACCGTACGCGAGTGGACGGTAGTGGTTGGGGGTGAATAAAAATTTTTATGAATAAACTACTCCTTTCTCGACCCCATCGTGTCGTAAACGGAACGATTACTCTGGCGGGTTCTAAGAGCATCAGTAACCGCGCGCTCATTATTCGGGCGCTTTGTGCGCAACCTTTTGCCATTCATCGTTTGGCCAACGCCAAAGATACGGTAACGCTCGAAGCGCTACTCCGGAGCAAGGCGGAGGTCCTTGATGCGGGGGCTGCGGGTACTACTTTTCGCTTTTTGACGGCTTACTTGTCTACGCAGCCCGGCACCCAGCTGCTGACGGGTTCGGAGCGTATGAAGCAGCGGCCCATCGGCGTATTGGTAGATGCTTTACGTCAGTTGGGTGCTAAGATTGACTACGTCGAAAACGCAGGCTATCCGCCCCTGAAGATTGGCGAAGCGACTCATTTTGGGCAGGATGCGCAGTTGCAGATTCCGGCCAGTACGAGTAGCCAGTACATCACTGCCTTATTGCTACTGGGACCTACCCTGCCACAGGGACTGACACTGGAACTGACGGGGAATATTGTTTCGCGGCCCTACATTGAGATGACGCTGGGACTGATGGCTTATTTTGGGGTGGAACACCAGTGGGAAGGCGCGATCATTCGCATTGAGCCACAGCCGTACCAAGCCCGTGAATTTACGGTGGAGGCCGACTGGTCCGCCGCCAGTTACTATTACAGCATTGCCGCCCTGAGCGAGACCTGCGACCTACAACTCAACGGTCTGTTTGCAGATAGCTTTCAGGGCGATGCGGTTTTGCAAGATATGTACACGGCTTTTGGGGTCGCCAGTACTTTTAACGAAACGGGCGTACGCTTGCAAAAGACTGCTACCGGTTCTGCTAACCCGATTTTTGAGTACGACTTTATCGAATGCCCCGACCTGGCGCAAACGGTGGCCGTCACCTGTGCGGCTCTGGGGGTTAAAGGGTTTTTTACGGGTTTACAAACGCTGCGCATCAAGGAAACGGACCGGATCGCGGCTTTGAAAACGGAACTAGCAAAAGTAAACGCTTTCCTAGCTAAACTCCCCCCGCGATTTTCGAAGAAAAACCCCGAGAAAGAATTCTACCTCGTCGAAGAAAAAGCCCAGTGGGATACGCCGCCGACCTTCGCTACCTACGAAGATCACCGCATGGCTATGGCGTTTGCCCCGCTAGCGCTGTTGGGACCTATTACCGTAGCCGAGCCCTTAGTCGTTGGCAAGTCTTACCCTGATTTCTGGCGAGACTTGGCGCACTTAGGGTTTATGGTCGCGGAATGAGGGTAGACGTGACGCAAAAGATTGCAGTCCCCCCGTGTGAATGGCCACCACCCGATCACCCGCCGCGAAAACACTACGCCGCAGCAAATCTTCCAGTGCAAAAAATAGCTTTCCGGTATAAATCGGGTCCAGTAAGCAGCCAAACTGATCGTAGAACGCTTGGATGTACGTCCGGAGCGCGGGACTAGACTTGGCGTAACCACCGTGGTGGTATTCGTTATAAACCGTCCACTCAGCGGAAAGATGATCCAGCCACTGCGCTACGGCTTTGGCCATGAAATTCCCTTTTAATACGCTGATGCCAATGGCCTGGACGTTAGGCGAAAGCCCCTGAACGAGACCTGCCAGCGTGCCACCCGTGCCACAGGCTACGGCGAGGTGCGTAGGCGTAAGCTGATCGGTGATTTCCCGGGCTAAGGCGCTGCATCCTAGTAAGGCATTGGGGTTGGTGCCGCCCTCGGGGATGAGGTAAGCCGGCGCAAATTGGGTTTGCCAACGTACTTGCTGCACGGCTTCGTTTTTACGTCGGTATGTCACCCGATCTACGAAGTGGAGCTGCATCCCCGCGCTCCTAGCCCGCTCAAGGGTAGGGTTGCTGACCGCTTCGCCACGAATGATCCCTACGGTTTCAAAACCCAGGTGGTGACCCGCTGATGCGACGGCCGCAATATGATTGCTGTACGCCCCGCCGAAGGTGAGGAGCCGCTGGTGTCCCGCCGCTCTGGCCGCTAGTAAGTTGTGTTGCAACTTGCGCCATTTGTTACCACAAAAAGGATCATTATGCGCAGGGGCTAGAAGATCGTCCCGCTTAATCCATAGCTCGACCCCGGCAGCACGCCAAGCGGGGTGCGTGAGTTGCTGCAAAGGCGTCGGGCTAGGGTGGAGGAGATCATTCCACGTCATTAGCGGCGAATCAGTTGGATTTGTTGCGAATAACGCTGGTTGCCCGCCTCAACGGTACAGACGTAGACCCCGGCGGCCCAGCCAATGTCCGCCAGCGAGAACTGGTGGCGTTGCTCTCCGGCGTACTGGTAGCCGCTGTACACCCGTTGCAGGGGTTGACCGATCATATTGTACAGGGTGATGTTGACGTTTTGGCCTTCGTACAGCCCGTAGCTAACGTTGAGCTGACCGTTTTGGTAGTAAGCGGTCAGGCCGTGTACCCGATCGGCTACGGGATTCCACGTGCTGACGGGACCGCAAGTCAACCCAAGGCCGTTGAGCCGTTCAAAAGATTCCCCCATTACTTGGTCCACTAGTCCCGCGTCGAGACAGAGCCACTGTTCCAGTACCGTGGCGTACACTTGTCGGAAATCCGTAGTGTAGCGCAGATTACCGTTATTGTCGACCTCCTGCAAGTCGGGTAAACCACCGAGCGTACCGTTGCCATTCAGCCCTTCGCCAAAGAGGAAAAGTGGGGCCGCCGCACCGTGGTCCGTACCGCCAGAAGCGTTTTGTTCTATGCGTCGCCCGAACTCCGAAAAGGTCATGGAGAGCACCTTGTCGCCGTAGCCGCCATTGCTGATGTCTTCGTGAAAATGTTGGACGGCAGTCGCCAGCTGGTTCACCAAATTGGGGTGATTGTTGGACTGACTGGCGTGGGTGTCGAAACCATCGTGGACAACCATGTACAAACGGGTACCCAAGCCCCCCCGAATGAGTCGGGCCACGAGCGCCAACTGCTCGGCTAGGCCGTTGTTTTCGTATTCTATACTATTGGTGCTGTCGGCAAAGGCTTGGGCTACGACCTCAGCGTAGCGGAAGGTGTTATTGGCTACCGTACGCAAGTAGCTGAGCTGATCGCCGTAGTGGCATTCCGGTACGGCGAGCGGATCGTAGAGTTGTCCCGTTTGGGCAATCTCGTACAATTGTTCCGGGTCCGCCACGTTGAGCGACATATCAAAGCCATCGCTGTCGGTGTAGGTCAGGTTACCCGCGCTCCCCATCTGAATAGCGGGCGGTATCGTGGGGGGATTATTAAGGAAATCAGGAAACTGCGTTTCCAGCACCCGCCCCAGCCAGCCGGAAGTAGCCATCTCGTCGGCGTCAATGCCCGCGGACCAGATATCTGTCGAGCGGAAGTGTGATAAGTTATGATCGGGGTAACCGACGTTGTTGACTACCTTCATCTGCCCTCCCTGCCACATATTGTTGAGGGCCTGCATGGTGTTGGGCATGGCTAGTTCATCCGTGAGGTTGAAAAGTTCGTTTTGCGGAATGGCAATATCGTTGCGCGCACTTTGGTACGTACCGTAATCGAATAGCGGGATAATGGTATTTAGCCCGTCGTTACCTCCCTTCAACCGGATGAGGACCAAAATACGATCTTCGGTGGCGGCACTGGCGAGGGCCATCGCTAGCGGAGAACTCGTGATGGCGTGTAGTGGCGTTCCGCCCAGCAGAAAAGAAGCTGTTCCGGCTAGTCCTGCTTGACGCAGAAAGGTCCGGCGGCTCCAGGTTTGGTGATCACGCTGGTGGTCTTTACCGTGTTCCAGGCCAATGCCACGCTTTGTTTTTTGGGGTTGTTTGTGGTTACACATGAGGACTGGATTTTAGTGAAGTTGAAATTCCGGCAAACGAGAAAGATGACGTAACAGCAGTGCTACTTGGACAGGGACGGTTTCCCAACTGAGGTTCCACTCACCGCTGTCGAAATAGTTTTGGGGTACCTCAAATTTGAAAACAGTCGTAGCGACGGCGTAAGCCTCGGGGGTATCCAAACCACGGGGGAGCAGAAAATCGACGATGGCTTGCGTGACCAGCGCCGGGTCATTGGCCGTGGGGCTCGTCAGGCGGATAGCGAAGTCAACGAGCAACTGCGGAGCATTTTCGAAGGTGCTAAAAATGATAAAATCCGCCGTCTGCCACCGCCCGGTGATCGTATTGCTGTTGACCCAGGTGCGGTCGCCGGGCCAACCCGCTACATCGACGGGATTGAACAGTCCTTGCCCCAGTTGATAGCCGGAAAAGAGAATGAAGTTGGTGACTTCCGCGTTGACGGGCAACTCGTTTTCAATTACCGTCGACAACATGTAAGTCAGCGGACTTTTGATTTGGGTGCCAATCACGAATTCGTCAAAAAAGTGTTCGCTTTTGAATAATTGGCGCAAGACGGGCAAGATTTCCCAATCGTTGGCCAGGAAGGTTACTGCCATGCCCGCTATGATGTCTTCGGCGGGTTCGGGATGTACGTAATAGGTGTACAACTTGCGACAAATGAAAGTCGCTATTTCGTTGGCCCGCTCGGTGAAGAGGAGATCGTGGAGATCGTCGTAGTCCCAGTTGCCGGTTTGCCCGAAGATGGTTTTGGTGCCAGGATCGTGCAAGAGGTTGGCGTAGCCGATGGGGGCACAAAGCGAGGTGTAGCCATTCCAACCCGTGAGCGCTCGGGCGGCATCGACAATATCGTCTTGGGTGTAGCCCACATCTTGCCCGAGGGTGAACAGCTCAAAGAGTTCGCG
>JBCDIR010000269.1:0-5000 GCA_038748735.1 Bacteroidota bacterium
CGTTCGCGTCGGTTACCTCGAGGAAGTAAGTGCCGAAACACAAATCCGTCACGTTTGCTTGATCCGGATTAGCGGGTACGTTCATCCAGTTGTAGTCGTAGGGTGGCGTACCGCCCAGCACTACCGCCGAGGCCGTACCGTTGCAGTTCATGGGGTCAGTATGGGCTTCCGTTTCCACGGTAATGATGAGCGGTTGTTGTTCGGGCAGCTCAAACGAGCGGACCAACTGACACTGGTTAGCGTCCGTAAGCGTGAGGCTGTACGTACCTGGTTCCAGATTGACCACCGCATCTTGTGTGCTCCCCGTAGACCAGAAATACTGATAGGCCGCCGTTCCGCCACTTACCGTCGTGAAGATGGAACCATCGTCACCGTCATCACAGCCCGGAGCGTTGACCATTTCGTTGATCTCAATGGGCTGCGGCCCCGTGAGGCTGTACGTTCCCGTTACTTCGCAACCTAAATCGTCCATAACGATGTATTCGTAATCACCAATCACGGCATTGGTTAGGGTCATACCCGTTCCAACGGTGGTACCGTTTAGCGTCCACTCAAAGTCGGTGACCGAGGTCGAGCCGCTATTCGTTACGTTCAGAGCAATCACCCCGTCGGCACTGTCGTGGCAGTCCGGTTCGACCGCACCACCAGCGTCTACACCCACCGCATAGTTAGACTGGGTGGTAATTTCGTAGCTGCGGACTAAGGTAGCGCCCGTGCTGTCTACTGTAGTCAAAATATAAGTACCAGCGCCTTGGTTATCCAAATCATTAATCGGACTCAGCACCGTTCCGTTTTGATCGGTCCAAGTGTAGTTAACCTCCGGATGACCACCGGATGCAAACACGGAGATCGCGCCATCCGTATCATTCGGACAGTCAACGGGCGTAACCTGAACTTGGGTATGATCCAACGTACCAATGGTATAAGTGGCAGTTACACTACAATTGTTAAGGTCACTGATCGTGGCCGTATACATTCCACCTTCCAAATCGGAAATGCTGAAGAACGGTAGGTTTTGATTCCAAGCAATGCTCAAATTTCCGGTACCGCCCGTCGCCATTATCGTAATGGAACCGGAGCCACCGGGGTCAGCCGTATCGTTGACCACCGCCGCGTCTATACTGATTGGAGCAGGCTCGTCAATCTCAAAACTCTCGGACAAGGTCGTACCCAGTGCGTCCAGAATCGTAAAGTTATACGTCCCCACGGGCAGGTTACAAACTTCCAGCATACCGTCAATGGAAGCATTGGTGCTATTGGCGGGTCCGGTAATGGTAATGGTATAGGGCAGCAAGCCACCACCAACACTCAAATCCACACATCCGTCCGTATCGCCCACGCAGGAGACCTGTTCCGTGACGATGGCATTGATCACAATATCTCCGGGAATGATGTCCAAATTAACGACCTCCGTACAACCCGCTGGATCCGTCACGACTACGGTATAAGTGCCCGGTTGTAGATTGCTAATATCTTCGTTAGCAGAAGTAAACATATCCGGCCCCGTCCAAGCGTACATAAAGCCAGTACCGGTACTGCCCCCACTCACGTCCAATAGGATCGAGCCATTGCTCGTCGACGACATATTCATCACCGTAGCATTGACAATGATCGGCGCAAAAGTCCCCACGTCAAAGCTAGCGTTGGTGGTATTACCATCGCAGTCCGTCACGACTAGGTTGTAAGTACCCGCCGCAAGACCGGCAATATCTTCATCCATACTGCTAAAGCCCGGGCCAGTCCACTGGAACGTCAAGCCAGGACAACTACCGCCCGCTACCGTGATGTCGATCGCGCCCGTCATTTCACCGGGGCAAGTATTCGTAATATTAAAGGTGGTCAAGCGCAAGCTCTGGTACACCTCGAAGCACGTGCTCGTGGCGGGCGAACAACCGAAGGCGTCCGTCACCACTACGCAATACTGACCTACGGCTTGCATATCCGCGGGGTCTTCCACATTGGAGGTGTAACCGTTGGGTCCCGTCCAAGCGTAAGTGAAGCCAGGGCTACCGCCCGTTACGTTGATATTGACGCCACCGGGAGTACTGTTGTCCGCAATTTGGACGACGCTACCGTTGACCACGATGGGGGCTGCTAGTTCGTTTACCTGGATGTTGACCAGTTCCTGCGGACAGCTATTAGCGTCCGTTACGGCTACCGAATAGGTACCGACCGGTAAATTGGACTGGGTCGTCTGCCCTACCCCATCGTTGAGGGTTACGCCCGTTGGACCAGACCAGTCGTAACTGTACGGTGCCACGCCGTTGGCTGCACTGACGGTGATGCTACCGGTGCTTTCGCCCGCACAAAGGATATTTGTAATCTGATCGACCGTGGCCGTCACCGGAGAAGGATTCGCGTTGACGACGATATTGCTCAACGTACTCGAACAGCCGTTACTGTCGTTAACCGTTACGGCGTAAGTGCCGTCGTTCAGTCCCGTTTGGGTCGCCGAATTGGTGAACGTACTTGGTCCCGCCCAGGAGAAGGTCGGGTTGGGCGCACCGCCCGTTACGGTCAGCGCAATCGAGCCCGTAGCGGCTTCCTCGCAAGCGGTATCCGTGATTTGATTCACCGCTACACTGAGCGCGTTCGGGTCAACCCCGACTTGAATACCGCTCAGCACTTGGGTACAACTGTTGTTATCCGTCACACTTACGCTATAAGCGCCCGCCGCTAAGCCACTAACCGTATTGGTAGCGTTATTCAACGGACCATTCGGACCCGCCCAAGCATAAGTATAGCCGGAACCTGGGATCGGATTACCACCGGAGGCCGCAATCGTTAAACTACCCGTACTGGCATCGGCACAACTAGTGGGGACGTTATTCGTTACCGTAATTTCGATGAGCGGTGGCGCAATGACACTGAAGGATTCAGAAGCGGTCATACCGTTGGAAGTATCCGTTACCGTCACTGATACCGTCGATGCACTCAGGCCGGTCAAACTGTTACCCGTCTGGTTATTTGGATTAGGGTTCCATTGGTAAGTGTACGGTCCTGTTCCATTTACCATATTTACGATCGTAATTGATCCCGTAGGCTCGTGCGCGCAGGTGAGGTTAACAATATCTACCTGTCCAAAGTCCAGTGGTTGGATGGGGTCACAAGTCACTTGGCCCAAAGCACCGTTAAAGCTAACGGGATTGCCGTTGCCATCCGTGATGCGAATCGGTGTGGGACTACCGCCTACGGCGATGGTCAATTCGTTATCCGTTGTTTTAGTAAAACACATGCTGAATAGCACGCTATTCGGTGCCAAACTCACGCCATTAGTGCCTTGCCACTGCAACGTGCTCACTCCTGGCGAGTGTGTGATGGACCCTGCTCCCAAGCCCGGTACGTTGGTATTGATATTGGCAACATTCGTAAAGGTCAGATCACTACTGTTATAGGTGATACTAAACTGTGTCTCGGTCAAGTCGGTGAAACTCGTAGCGGTGAAGTCCACGCAGAAGTTGTCACCCTGACAGGCTTCTACCGTAGAAAGTGCCAAATCAAAGGTACCCGGTGGGTTGGTGATGATCGTAATTTTGCCATCCTGCGTTGTTTCATCCACCACATTTTCGTCGCCATCAATGATCTCAATGGGGGTAGGATTACCCGTAATGGTGACTGACGTCATACCCGGTGGCGCACTGCCGTTGATCGTGAAGCAGTACTCTACCAAAACTGTATTATCCGGAATGGAAACACCCGTAGTACTGGGGTAATTCCAAGTAACGGTAGACACCCCCGGGGTCAAACTCCCCCCCGCCGTAATCGGCAATCCAAAGGAGCCACTGGGCGTTAAGCCCGGCAAACTCGTACTGATATTTTGAATAGCATCCAACGTCAATAACTGTGGATCGTAGTTGATACTAAACTGCATGCCCGCAATATTATCGAAGCCCGTTACGCTCAGCGGAACGCACACTTGGTCGCCCGGCATACCCATGGCGTCGCCGATAATTAGACCAAAGCCCATGATGGGTGGATTAACCGTCACCGTACCAATCGTAGTGCTGACTGCTAGCATATTGTTGCCACTGTCTTCCAGCAAAATTGAAGTCGGAGAACCCGAAATAGAGACATTGGACGTCGTTGCTGCGTTCACGTCGAAGCAGACCTCGAAGAGCGTCCCGCCATTCGTGATGGTGGCTGGTGAACCACTCCAATCAATACTCAGGTTACCTGTACTAGGGTTGGTCACATCACTGGCGTCCCAGCCGTTCAGTGCGCTATTAAAACTTTGAACGCCCGCGAAGCTCAGTACACTACCGTTGTAGTTCATGCTAAACTGCATGGTCTGTACATCGGTGAAGTTGGCAGCCGTTACCGGCAAACACACTCGGTCACCCACGCTGGCCGTCGTATTACCTACACTCAACGAAACGGGTGGCGTTCCCACTGAGCCGATGATAACCATACCGTCGTCCTCATTGACTGTAACAATATCTTCGTTTCCGTCTACGACTTCAATCGGTGTAGGAGTGCCGGAGAATACTACTGCGGAGTTAGCATTACCATTAATGGTAAAACACAGTTCTACTAGTGTGGCACCATTCGGCAAATTTTGGCCGTTCGCACCCGGATCATTCCAGGTAAAAGTAATATTACCCGCACTCGGATTGCCGACCGAACCTGCCGTAGTAAAACCGGGCAAGGCCGTAGTGGCGTTGGTTGCCCCCGTAAACGTTAGCGCAGTCGCATCGTAATTAATACTGAACTGCATACCCAGGATATTATTGAAGTTGAACACCTGTAATGGCATACATACGTTATCGCCCGGTTCGCCATTTACATCTGCTAACTGTAAGGTAAAACCAGATGGAGGTGGGCCACCGTTAATCGTAATGGTACTGTTGCTACTGGTGAAAGTCACCACATCTTCGTTGCCGTCCACTACTTCAATCGGCGTTGGACTGCCGGAGAAGGTAATCGTCGTACTGCCGCTGCCCGTCACCGTGAAACACAGTTCAATTAGCGCCGTACCGTCCGTAAGACTCTGACCGTTCGCA
>JBCDIR010000270.1:0-4992 GCA_038748735.1 Bacteroidota bacterium
AAAAAAGTTGTCACCTAATCCGCTTTCGTAGACCAACGGACAAGATTAGTCGTCGAAATGGCGTGTCTAAACCACCAAGATAACGGATACACACATCTTACCAAGAAACCGTATCTTTACTGTCCGAAAAGCAGAGCAGATGTTAGTAAGAAAATTTTTTCGCGTACCCAAGCACCAACAATTTGGCTACAAGCCCATGCACTACGACCCGCGCAAAGAGGAACTAGAAGAGCGCCTACGCACGATTAAAGAACTCCAATCTGGAGATATAGAAGGTAGCAAAGCACGCATTGCTAGCGGTATGCGCAGTCGCCACAAAGTAGACCAAACCTACCGCCGTCAGCAGGTGCTGCGGTCGAATCTCATCCTGATTGGTGTCCTGCTCATGTTAGCCGTTTTGGGCTATATGATGCTGAATATTTACCTGCCGGAATTCACTAAAATGATCAGCGAGTAGCGTGTTGCTCCGCTTGGACCAAGGCCAAAAAAGCGGCCTGTAACTGTTGCACAACTGGGCCGGGTACACCATCGCCAATCGCTTTGCCGTCTACTAGGGTCACGGGCATAGCCCCTTTGGTAGAACTGGTCAAAAACGCTTCGCGCGCCGTCCACAATTCCGCAAGTGCTACCTCGCGCTCGGCTACCCGTAGGCCCCGTTCCCTGGCGAGCTGAAGTATCTTTTTCCGCGTGATTCCACCGAGCACGTGTGCTGCGGCCGTAGCCAGTTCCCCGTCCGCCGTGACAATGAAAAAGTTGGAACGATCGCTTTCGCGCAAGTAGGTCCCGTCGTGGTAGACCACGTATTCTGCCGCTTGCTCCCGCAACCACGGTAAAATATGGATCCCCGTTACGTAATTGATGGACTTGACCGCCGCCATCTCCCGCTGGTGCTGATAAGTAGCCACGCGTGCGCCACGAACAAAGCGCTCGGGATAGGAATTGGGAAAGGGTCCCTGGAGAATGAACTGATTCCCTTCCGTGGGCGTGTAGCAGTCGTCGGCGTAACCGCCCGTGAGCACGAGGCGAATCCCCCCCGTCGGTACGTCATTGGCCCGGATCAGATCGTGGACAGCGGTACGTAATTCTTCCTTGGCTACCCTTGGATGAAGTCCGAGCAGTTGGGCAGAATTATAAAAGCGATCTAGGTAATCAGGGAGAAAACGGGGCTTAAAATCTTCAAATACGAAGTAATCAAAGATGCCAAAGCCGCGGATGAGTGCCAAGTCGGTGAGACCTACGTTGGCTTCCGCTTGGGGTAAGATTTTACCGTTGAGGTAACACTTCATCGTTCAACTGAATTTTAACTTGAGCACCCATTTTGCTAACAATATGCAGTGGAAATTAGGGCGATTATTGGTCCAAACTAGTGCATTTGTCTGAAATGGTGCTTATATTTAGAAATTGTTTAAAAGTGTTTTTAGCGAAAAACGCTGGTAAACAAAGCGGCCCTTGGGCCGATCAAAATGCACTATGTCCGAAATATACACCATTAATCGGTATGCCCTGTTACTGCGCCCACAGCAGGAACTACTGGATTGGTCCAACGCGATTTATCCGCAGGACCCCGTGCAGCTGGAGGACATTGGCTCACACGACGGTACGGACGTCTATCTGATTCCCGAAATGGCCGATATCGAAGACGGGGAAGACTGGTTGCGGGACAACTTTCTAGTGTTTTTAGAAAGTGAACTCGGCAATTGGTGCAGTGATGAGAAACAGTGGCCGGATCCACTAGATTGGGGCGTATTCATCCGCTTTTTTGATTACAGCCTCCAAAGTTCCGTCATCGACATCGTTTCCAAGGAGGAGGACGAAGAATACGAAGACTATGACGAGGAGGACGACGAACCCGACGTGGAGGGCTTCCCCGCCAAAGGAGATGATGAATTTGAATGGGGCAACTAAAAATTCTAGCTGTTGGTGTGCTCTTACTTAGCGGTTGGGCGTGCCAACCGCCGGACCCTCCCCGCACGGAACTGGCCTTTTACCACTGGCAGACGGACCTGCAAATCGACTCGCTAGCAACCACTTACTGGGAAACCACTCAGGCGCAACGCCTGTACGTCAAGTTCTTCGACGTCGACTGGGATTTTAACCAGCAGACGGCGGTCCCCCAAGCACAGTTGCAGCGTCACTACTGGCCAAAGAACGCCGATATTGTACCCACTATTTTTATTACTAACCGTACCTTCCGGGAAATAGCTCCGGCGGATATTCCGGCCTTAGCGAAACGCTGTTGGACAAAAATCACGGAACTTTGGCCCCGAACCACTTTCACCGAAGTACAGTTGGACTGTGATTGGTCCGCGACGACGCGGGAGCGGTTCTTTAAATTTCTGGACGTTTTACAATCATATTTACCGCCGGAAACGACCCTTTCCGCTACCATCCGTTTGCACCAGTATCGCTATCCGGAGCAGACCGGCGTCCCGCCCGTCGACCGGGGGATGTTGATGTTTTACAATATGGGTGAAGTGAACGACTGGGCAGAACCCAACTCCATTCTGAATTTAGAAACGGCGGCCCCGTACTTGCAAACGAGTGCATATCCATTACCACTGGATATTGCCTTGCCTCTCTTTCGTTGGAGCGTTTTATTCCGCCAAGGCAAAATGATCAAATTACTCAACGGTCTGGATGAGGCTACGCTGCAAGCTCGTCAATTCGTACCCGACACCGTCGCGGGCGTCCGCTACTATCGCGTAGCCCACGCACAATACTGGCAAGCTTATTATCTTTACGAAAACGACTACTTGCGACCCGAGGAACCAACCGAAGCAACTTTACTGGCAGCTACCCAGCAATTGCGGCAGTTGCCCGTACCGGCTGGTGTTCGCTACCTGAGTTTCTACCACCTCGACAGCGTCGCACTAGCCGCTTATGACCCAACTCTTCTCCAACGTTGTCAGCAGCATTTGACCCATGAAGACTAATCTGAACCGCACCAGCTTACTGCTTATTTTCGGCCTCCTGCTTCCTTACGCACTGACCAGTGATTGCGGGATGGGGGGCGAACAAAAGTTCTACGGGTACACCTTCATCAACCCGGAGATCACGGAATTCGATCAGGATTTAGCGCCTTTTTTTCTGGATTTCACGACGATACACGAAAACTTTTTCGCCACCCAAAAGCAACTCAACCACAACGGGAATGCCGAAGAATGGCGGGCGCGCTTTTGTGAGAATGCGACCTTAAAGGACATCAAGTATTTAGTGTACGAAGCGTCCCGCTTTCAACTTGAAGACCTGCGTTCGGCCATGGGCAATAGTAACGTCAACGCGCGACAACGGCGTGGTATTATGGCCGATAACTCCTGGGCGCGCTACCTGTTACGGCACCAATGCCGCGAGACCGTAGACTACCTCATTTTTGCCAAGCGCTGCGAACCGTACGTGACCCTACCGAAAAACAGTTGGGAGAGCCGCAAAATCGACGTGCCCGCCATGCGTCAGCTCATCAAAGTGGCGGGGGAGCGCTTTTTGCGTTTGGGATCCGACTATATCAAGTTGCGCTACGCTTACCAAGCCATTCGCCTGGCGCACTACGTCAAAGACTACGAACTGACCCTGGAGTTGGTGCAGTATTACCTACCCAAAATTGACAACGACCCGTCCATTCTGGAATACTGGATCATGGGCCACGAAGCCGGCGCCCTGCAAGCCCTCGGACGGCGACCGGAAGCAGCTTATCGCTACGCGAAAATTTTCGACAAATGCCCCAGCAAGCGGGAGAGTGCCTTTCGCAGTTTTCGCATCGAAACGGACGAGGAATGGACCGCTGCGCTTAACCTCTGCCGCAGCGATCACGAGCGGGCCAGCCTCTACGTGCTGCGCGCCAACAGCAGTAGCGCTCACCTCATTCAGGAACTGGAAAACATCTACGCCTACGACCCACAACACCACGCCCTGGAAATGTTGATGGTCAAAGAAATGCAGCATCTAGAACGCGATCTGCTGGGCGAGGAGTTTAACCCCAAACGCAGTCAGAATCAGCGGCGTCACAATATCCCCCGCGCCAATGCGGGCGAGCGCGTCATAGAACTCCAACAGTTAATCCGGCAGTGGCTGCGGGAGGGACAATTGCCCGAGCCGACACTGTGGAAGCTAGCGTTGGGTTACTTGGAGGTGTTGGCGGGCGACTTCTACTACGCTGAGCGGACCTTCGCGGACGTAGATGATTTGCTCACCCGCAAGCAAAAAAGCCTCCGCGAGCAGTTGGATATTTTCCGTCTCGTCCTCCGCATTCTCACCATTGACGAAGCCGATACGGATGCCGAGCGTGAACTGGCCAACATGGGTAACGACTACGATTTTTACGCGGAGTATCCCGATTTTAGTAAAATGATCACGGACAAGCTCCGCATCCTCTACCGCGAACAGGGCAGTGGAGCCAAGGCCTACCTGATGGAGTACAGCTTGGCGCAACTCAAAGCCAAGCCCGACCTCGACATCATCGACGAATTGGTGGCCATTTGTCGTAAACCCAATCGAACCATCTTTGAGCAGCGCTTGGTAGAATATCAGGACGGCAGCACCATCGAATACGAACTGTTGGACGCCAAAGCAGCTTTCTTGATGGGTCAAGGTTCCTTGGAAACTGCCCTGCGGGTGATGAAGGAAATTCCCGACTTGGAGTGGGATAACTACGGGCAATTCAATCCCTTCGTACGCCGCTTCAAAGATTGTGTGCGCTGTCCGCTACCGGATACGGTGACGACTTATAACCGTGGGCAACTGATCGAAGAAATGCTAGAAATTGAGTTCGAGGCGCGGGCGGCCACGAGTGCGGACGTGGCGGCTTCTTACTACTTCGACCTGGGGGAGGCCTTCTACAATATCACCTACTTTGGTAATAGCTGGAAGGCAACGGATATTTTCCGTTCGGGGCGGAGTGCCGAACGTGCTTTTAAGAACAAAGGCCAGACCGTTTTTGCGCATCCGGGTCTGCCTTTGGGCAACCGAGAAAACTTCAACTGCGACCGCGCCCGCCGC
>JBCDIR010000271.1:0-4984 GCA_038748735.1 Bacteroidota bacterium
AAGCCGCGTTAGTTTGCCGAGCTATCGCAACAGATTCGGAATAACAATTGTTTACACTCAGTAGCTTCTGCTTTTACCGCAGTTGGTGTTACTTTTTTACCAATCAGGCATTATACGAATGTTAGTTACTTTTTAGCCACTATCACAGTGTCGTTAGGGAGCTAAACAAGGGACTAAAACCAAAAAATCGATCTCCTGGCTCGCGGCTGAGCCGAGACCAGGTCATAATTTTGTATCCCAGTAAAACATTTCAACGATGAAAATTTCACGCAAGCAAATCGTTCAAGCCACTTTCCTCTTCGCCGCAACGGTATTCTTTTCTTCTTGCAACCGTGGTTATGGTTGTCCGAACGACTTCGGACTCAACGAAAATGTTATCGAAGCTGTTAATACCGTGGTCAGCATTATTTGCTAAACGACGCTGAGGCTAACGGCAAGCATTGTCTCCAACCTTAGCCGTTAACCCAACAATTTTACCTTATGAAGAATTGGAACGCTTTAACCTCCGTGGTTGAAGTACGTGCGCTCGTGGAGCGTTCTTTTGAAGTTCCCTGTGTTATTTTCAAACACAGCACCAGTTGCAGTATTAGCTTACTGGCCAAGTACCGTTTGGAAGGAGATTGGGACTTTGAGGACACGGAACTCGAACCTTATTATTTGGATTTATTGCAGTATCGTGAGGTCTCGAACTTTGTGGCGGAGCACTTTGAGGTCCATCACGAGTCGCCACAGGTGCTCCTCATCCGCGAGGGCGTTTGTACCTACGATAGCAGCCACTTAGACATCACCGTGGCGGAGCTACACGAGTGTTACAACAGCCCAGTTTAACGATAAAATCCATGCCCACGCCGCCGAGTATCATCCTGACGCAGGATGGTTCCCACAGCTTACAAAGCGAAACGTTTGGAGTGAGCTACCATTCCAAATACGGTGCTATCCAAGAATCACGGCACGTGTTCTTAGAGGCGGGGTTGGGTTATGTTTTACCCCAGAAAAAGGCGGTCCGCATCTTCGAGATGGGTTTTGGAACGGGTCTAAATGCTTACTTGACTTGGCTAATCAGCCTGAGTATTCGCAAGTCCTTTTATTACGAAGCAGTGGAAGCCTTTCCGCTGACGGAGCAACAGATTCGTACCCTGAACTACCCGGAACAAGTAGGACAAGATGCCGCTAGTTTTCTTCAATTTCATCAGGCTCCTTGGAATAAGGTAGCCCCCATCTCCACGCGCTTTGAGCTGTGTAAATGGAAATCGGAAATTGAATCTGCAAAATTATCGGGCCAATTTGACGTGATCTACTTCGATGCTTTTGCGCCGGGTTCACAACCCGAGCTTTGGGGAGAAGCAGTCATGGGAAAAATGTTTAACAGTTTGGCACCAGGTGGCGTTTTAGTGACTTATTGTGCCAAAGGATCGGTAAAGCGTACAATGCGTAATATCGGTTTCACAGTTGAGGGAATACCCGGTCCACCGGGGAAACGGGAAATGACGCGGGCCATTAAACCCAACTAGTGGACTCGTAGGCTAGCGAGTCCACCGTGCGACTTTTAGGTGTAAAACAAGGATTTTCCAAAGGTATAAAAGCGTAGTAATTAGTTTATTCCGTACGACTGCGCTGGCGAATGACGTTAATCTTGCCGTTCTCACCGTACAGTTCTCGTGATTTCTTGTTGTAAGCCAGGGCAGCCTCTTCGGGAGTGCTGTACATGCCAATGTGGATCGTTTTGCGACCGACAGAAATGACGGCTCGGTAACGATTGTTCTCCTGGTAAACACCAGTATACCCTACTCGACTGGAAGTCTTGCGCTTGCGGCTAGCAATCGAACGGGAGCGGTAGATGAGGTTATCCAAACGGCAGTCTAGCTTATTGCCATTTTTGGCTCCCACTAGGTTGTTGGTACCCGTTTTGAGGTGATCCAGAAACTTTTCGGCCACTAGCTTGTGCAGATAAATCGTTTCCGTTTTGTAAGCACCAGAAGCTTTGCGCCAAGTTTTCTGAAAAACGGCACAACCGCTGGAGTGACGACGTAAATTGTTGAGAAAGTCAACCTGCGCCAGATAAGGGTCATTGAGTAGATACTCGTAGACCTCGCTATCCAGTAGGACATACTCCTCAGCATTCTTTAGTTTGATTCGGTAAAGCATGATGAAATGGTGTTATGTTTAACACTGTGCAAGACAATGTCTATTTCTAAAAACTTGTTTTTCAATTACTTATAAACAAAACTACGCCTAGTACTTTACAAAATCCACTCACGAAACGGCCCTTCAGCTGTTTTGTTGAATGAAAACAAGCAGTATGAGTCTGAAAACTCGCCTAATGCAACGTTGCTTCGATTTAGCCCGGCTAGGAAGTGGCGCCGTATCTCCCAATCCAGCAGTGGGCGCATTGTTGGTGTACGATGACAAAATCATCGGAGAAGGCTATTACCAAGAAGATGGTGGACCACACGCAGAAGTATCAGCCGTGGCCAGTGTGCCAGCAGCGCAGCGCCATTTGATTCCAAAAAGTACGATCTACGTCTCTTTGGAACCTTGTAACATTCACGGCAGAACGCCGCCCTGTGTAGATTTGATCTTGCGGGAAAAAATTCCGCACGTTATTGTTGCTAGTACCGACCTGACGCCGGGGGTACACGGCACGGGCCTAGACCGTCTACGCGCCGCTGGCGTAAAAGTAGAAGAAGGGATCTGCCGAGCGGAGGGAGACCAGATCGCCCTACCGCGAAATACCTTTGTGAGCAAGGGCCGTCCGTACGTCATGCTCAAATACGCCCAAACCCAGTCGGGGCACCTGGCTCCCCTACCCCGCCGTTCGGCCTGGTTGACGAATGCGTACAGCAAACGCCTGGTCCACCGCTGGCGGACGCAGACGGACGCCATCTTAGTGGGCAGTGGAACGGTAAAAACGGACAATCCCGCGCTTACGAGCCGCTTAGCCCCCGGTCCGAATCCCCTGCGGGTGGTTATAGACCGGAATAACAGTCTAGCTGCGGATAGCAAGATATTCACAAACGATGCACAGACACTGATCTTTGGAAATAAAGCGGCGGAGCACGGTCACCTCAGCTATCTAAAACATGACTTTACGGTGGACAACTGGCTGGTGACCCTGCTAGAACGACTGGCCGAACGCCGAATCGGTCACCTGACGGTAGAAGGAGGTAGTTGGTTATTGCAACAATTCGTAGCGCAACAACGCTGGGACGAGGCGCGGGTGTTTACAACCCCTCACCGCTGGGAAGACGGCTTACCCGCTCCTCAGCTCGGCGTACCCGCAAGTAGTACGCACCAATTAATCGAAGATCAGTTAACCGTTCACTTTCGTACTCGCTAACTCAGGATCTTTTTCCGGCTGGAAGCGCCGAATGAGGCGTTGCATCTCGGGATGATCTTTCAGCGTAGCGTACGGTTCTATCGTCCAGTCAAGGTTTTCCAGGTCAAAATCATTCTCCAGGGCAAACTCTAAGAAGTGAAAGCAACTGTCTAATTGTCCGGTGAAAGCATAGGTTTCCGCCAAGGTAGTGTAAGGGTAGATTGCGGTGGTATCAATGGTCAGCGCTTGACGTGCCAGCATAAAAGCCGTATCGTGCTGTGCCAAGTGGTTCATAGACATGGCCACTGTGTTCAAAATCTGAGCTCGATTAGAAGGCCAAAGTGCTTCCATATCTGCTTTATAGTACACATCAGCTACGTAACGATGTTTTCTTAGTTTATGACCAAAATATATAGCAGGATTAATTGACTCATTGCTACCAGGATCTAGTTCGATAGCCTGACTCAGTAGGTTCAATCCCTCTACGGTGTCTTTTCCCATTATGGAAGTCACCCCACGAACCACATAAGAGGTAATATTTTCCCCGTAATCCGTGAAGTATTCGTCCAGCACCGCTTTAGCCCCCAAGGGATCCCCGCGCTCCAATCTCATCTCAGCCCACTTACCAATACCGTAAAGGCGCTCGTCCTTGTCTAACTCAGTCCGTGCTAAGATGATGGGCATCAGGCTATCCACTTGTTCGTATTGCTCTTGGTTGTTCAGTATCCAAACGTAGGTATTCCAACGCCAAAAATTATCCGGAGCGAGTTCCAAAGACTTGCGGATAGCGCGCAATTGTCCTTCGTGATCCTCTAGCCGGATATACGAATCTATTTTATTGTACCAAGCCAGTTCAAAGTCGGGTTTAAAACTGAGGGCCGCATCGTATTTCTTGAGGCTTCCAGCGTAGTCCTTCTGATCATTCAGGAGGTTGCCCCAGGCCAAGAACGCCCAGTGGCTCTCCTCGGGATGATCCCGCAAGATGTAGCGAATGACGGCTACTGCTTCGTCGTCTTTACCCTCGTTCCGGTGAATGAGTACGAGGCGGTAGGGGTCCGTTTCGTACAAAATTCCCTTAGCCAGTTCTCGCAGTAGCTCATCGAGTGCCGCTGCTTTTCCGGCTGCTTCAATTGGTACCGACTTCGTAATATTATTGTAGCCCGTTAAGCGGATTTGTGCGGTATACGTATCGTCGATGTGTAGTACCTCTCCTTTCAGCGTCTGGTTCTCCCTACCCAGTACTTCCCGCAATTGCAAAGCTACTCCGCGTACACTCAGCCCCACACCCAGCACGGACAAATCCAAGTCTTCTTGCCCTTCTTTGAGCTGGAGCGAATCCTCCTTGACGGACCCCGCTTCTTCCTTCAGATCAGCTAAAGTTTCTTGTACCCGCATGGCGAAAATCTGCCCCGTCATGCCCTGCTCCATCAATTCTTTAGGCATATTAAACGCATGAATAACGTAGCCCTGGTCCTGAAACAGACGGAAAAAGAACAGCAAAAAAAATACCACCAAGAAGAGGGTACCTAACTTAAGCATAATAGAAACCGTCTTTTCCAGTACGGGATCTAGCCAACTCAACCCAAATACCTTTCGCCAAGGTATATGCCTAATCGCCTGTGATAGCTTCTGGGGCTTACCAGCGCGTTGCACCCTCCAATCCTTCCA
>JBCDIR010000272.1:0-4984 GCA_038748735.1 Bacteroidota bacterium
GGGGGCCCCGCCCTACCCGAGCTCATCGTGCTCCCCGTCGTCCAGCGAGGGCAGCACACCACTTGACCTCTACTCGCAACGGTCACTAACCGACGAGTAGCACACAGGGCAAGACAATTTGTACAGCTATTAGGATACGTCTATCCACAAATTGTCTTCAAATCCAGATTTGTTGAGTTGAACTGCAGTTCGGCACCACAGTGATGGAGTAAGTGAAAACGAGCTGTGAGAAGCGTATTGTACAACTCGCAAGAACACAAAGATAAGTGTTTTTTTCGTTTTTTACAAAAAATTTAAAATAAAAATAAAAACACATAAAAAATGTCACATATAGCTATTCCCATTCCCGTCGGTCGTGGCAAACAGGACATCCAAGTCCAAGTTTCGATCAACGGACAACGGCAAGATTTACACTATAAAGTAGAACTATTCTACTGGGACGATTGTACGGTCTCTCCCGAAAACCGCGTGGCTTGCATCCGCGAAATGCTTAACCGCTATGATGAGGATTGGGCCTTGTATTACATCGGTGATCCTAATGAGGAGTTTATCCCCGTCACTTTTGTACGCAAAGATAGTCGTTCGGCCCAGCAGTATTTGTGGGCGGTGTGAGTGGGGGTACTTCCGACCTGCGGTCGGTATACTTGCCTGCGGCTGCGTGGTGGTATTCTCCCGTACCTGCGGTCGGGATCACGGGGGCTCGTCTCGCTCGTGATAGATGCTACCTGAACCACAAGCCACGCAGTGGCGAAGTACCACCACGACCAGACTTTGAAAAAATGATAATATGCTTAAAAATTACCTAAAAATCGCCTGGCGTAATCTGCTACGTCAACCTGGATTTACGATGCTGAATATCCTGGGCTTAGCCATCGGCATGGCGGGGTGTTTGTTTTTGGTGTTGTACGTCAAAGACGAGTTCAGCTTCGACCAGTTTCACGAGAAGGCGGAACGTGTGTACCGTATGGAGCTAGCGCGCAAGTATCCGGGGCGTTCCCGTTCCTACGCGATGATTCCGTCGGGTTATGCGAATGCGGTGCGGGAGGAATATCCGGGGGTGGAAGCAACTTGTCGGTTGTTCAACTTCGGACCCGCCAATCGGATCTATCGCTACGGTGAGGAGACGTGGCAGGAGAATAATGTCATTTGGGCAGATTCAACTTTCTTTCGGTTGTTTGACCTACCACTGTTACAAGGTGATCCACAACGTGCTTTGGGGCAACCCAATAGTATCATCCTCACGGAGACAATGGCGGCTAAGTATTTTGGTACCAATTGGTCCGCGAAATCGGTACTCGGTCAGGTAGTTGAAGAGGTGCAAAACCCGGAAAACCCCTTAACGGTCACGGGGATCATCAAGGACGTGCCACACAACTCTCATTTGGCCTTCGATTTTCTCGTTTCTTCTAGCTCGCTCAACTTTTTGCGGGGAGAACCCGAGTACATCAGCTTTTCGTCCATTACCTATCTGTTACTGGATGAACAGGCACAGCCCGAGCGCATCGAAGCGGGCTTCCCCGACTTAGTGGCCAAGTACGCCTCGGGGCCGATCCTGCAACGCTTCGGAGTGGATTATGCGACCTACCAGCAGCAGGGGAACGGCTACGAGTACAGCCTTCGCCAATTACCCAATATCTATCTGGATGCTCAACTCGAAGCGGAGATCAAAGCCTCCGGTTCGCGGGATCGTCTGTACTTCTTTTCACTCATTGCGGTATTGATTATTGCCATTGCCAGTATCAATTTCATCAATCTATCCACGGCCCGTTCCGCTGGCAGAGCGCGCGAGGTCGGTATTCGTAAGACCCTAGGTTCAGAGCGGAGTCAGTTGGTGCTGCAATTCCTGTTTGAGGCGCTACTCATCAGTAGTATCGCTGCGGGTTTGGCACTGGTTTTAGTCGGTCTGGGACTACCGTGGTTTAATGATCTGACCGAAAAAGTCTTCACCCGTAGCCTACTGTTGAGTCCGTTTTTTGTGGGGCTATCCGTGGGTATGGCGGTACTCACGGGGCTGGCCTCTGGCTTGTATCCTGCCTTCTTCTTGTCGTCTTTTCGGCCCATTGAGGTCCTGCAAGGAAAATTGTTGTCCAATACACGCGGCGGCGGCTTGCGTAATGCGTTAGTCGTGTGTCAATTTGCCATTTCCATCTTTTTGATTGTAGCAACCATCTTGATTTATCAACAATTGGAATACACCCAAAATACAGCACTCGGCTTTGACAAAACTCGCCTCTTGACGGTCGAAAATACGGGGACGCTAACGGCGCAACAAACGGAGACCTTGCTACAAGAGATTCGTGACTTACCCGGGGTGAACAACGCCAGTTCGTGCAGTACGGTACCGGGTCAAGCCTACTTCGGTATCTCCTTTCAAGCCCCTGGTTCCGATGAAATGTCTACGGGTAGTGGCCTGATTGTCGACGACAATTACGTCAGTTGCCTACAAATGGAACTCGTAGCCGGACGCGAGTTTTCTCCCGATTTTGCGGACTCTACTTCGCTCATCATCAACGAAGCCGCCGTGCGCGAACTGGGCCTCACGGGCGACCCCATTGGGCAGCAATTAACCGCTGGCGACGATTGGCTCCATACGGACCCGGCAAATCCTACCCCATTCCGCATTGTTGGGGTCCTCAAAGACTTCCATTTTCAGAGTTTGCATCACGACATTTCGCCCCTCTTTCTGGTGCATACGGACAAGAATTTTCGCCCCGGCGTAGCGGGTCAGATGACGGTCCGATTGGCCGAAGGTGATCCACAAACTACTCTCGCACAACTCGACAATTTATGGGAACGCTTCCAACCTAACGTTCCCCTGTCGTACCGCTTTTTGGACCGCGAATGGGCCAAGCTATACACGCAGGAAGCCACCGCACGGCGGGTATTCGTGCTGTTTACCTTACTGGCAATCAGCATTGCTTGTCTGGGGCTATTTGGACTGGCGGCCTACCTGGTAGAGAAGCGGCGCAAAGAAATCGGCATCCGCAAAGTGCTAGGGGCAGAGACGAGCACGCTGGTAGGGATGCTGTCAAAAGATTTTCTACGCTTGGTGTTGCTGGCCTTGTTCATTGCCTCACCCGTGGCGTATTACTTTATGAACAACTGGCTACAAGACTTCGCCTATCGCATCACCATCAGTCCTTGGGTGTTCGCACTGGCGGGTAGTTTGGCCTTATTCATTGCCTTTTTGACGGTGGGGCTGCACAGCTTGCGAGCGGCTCTGGCCAATCCCGTAGAAGCCCTAAAATCCGAGTAAGGACGCCTTGCAACCTGCCTGACTGTGTCGGCAGGCAGGTGCGTCCCTAAAACAACAAAATATGCTTACCAACTACCTCCGCGTCGCCTTCCGCCAACTGTGGCGTAACAAGACCTTCTCCGCGTTCAACATCTTCGGCTTGGCCACGAGCATGAGTGTTTGTCTGTTAGTCCTCCTGATCTTGTTTGACCAATATGGCTACGACAAATTTCACGTGGATAGCGAACGCATCCACCGTATCATCTCCGGCGATGATCAGTACGAGCAAGTTGTTCCCAGGATGGCCACGGCCCCGCTGGACCTGGCCGAAGAACTACGCCAGTACGACGCCGTAGCGCATAGTACGCAAATCATTCCGCTGGATCGCAGCATTTCTCACGAGCGGGAGCCCTTAGCGTTGCGTAAAAACGGCCTAATTATCGAGCCTAGTTTCTTCAGTATTTTTACTTTCGGTTGGACGGAGCAGCAGGGAATGGATGCGCTAGGGCAACCCGCCACCGTCGTCATCACCGAGGCAACGGCGGAGCGCTGGTTCCCTAGTCAGGAAGCACTGGGTAAGCAGGTGAACATCTACGGCGTCGGCGATTGCACGATCACGGGAATTATGCCCACTCCACCCCGGCGTTCCCATCTCCAATTTGACTACCTGCTGGGCAAAGCAACGATCAACGCCTTGAGTACCGCAGAACGGGAAGCGATTGGCTTAGCGGAGCGAAATTTCCGTAATACGTACCGGGGTTACGTCTATTTTAAAACGGTGGATGAGGGCAGTATTGTCCAATTACAATCGCCACTAACGCAGCTAGCCGAGTCATATACTGCGCAGACAGAAAATCGCTATTTTGCTTTTGCTACTCAACCCCTACTCGACATATTACCAAGCCAAGATTTGGGTAACGAAATTGGCATCGGCACACCACTGGTAATCATCTACTTTGTGCTCTCCATCGGCCTGATTATTTTGCTGACGGCTTGCTTCAATTATACCAATTTGACCCTGGCCAAATCGCTGCAACGCGCCCGCGAAATCGGGGTGCGCAAGGTCAACGGAGCGCGCCGGGGGCAGATTGTTCGTCAGTTTCTGACGGAATCGGTCGTCGTGGCGTTTTTATCACTCTTAGTTGCCGTAGTGCTATTGGAGTTTTTGATCCCGGCCTTCTACGGTTTGCATCCTTTCGTAGAAGACATTTTCTACTTGGATAAGCCCTGGTTCACCTATCCCCTTTTCTTTAGCTTTAGCCTGATGGTGGGTTTGTTGGCGGGCGCACTGCCAAGCTGGAGTATCGCCCGTTTGCAGCCGCTGACGGCCCTGGGAAAACTGCAAAACGCACGGATTTTCTCCAAAGTAGGTTTGCGCAAAGCACTTATTACTTTCCAATTCACCCTGGCTTTGATTTGTATTTTGCTCGTTATTTTGGTAGTGCAACAAAAGAACCACGTGCTCCAGGCAGATTTGGGGATTGATATCAATGAACACCGTAGTCTCAACCTCTTCGAGCTAGACTACGAAGTGTTGTCCCAACGGATTGGCCAATTACCGGGCGTAACGAGCGTAGCGGGCATCAATAGCGTTATTTTTGGTGGCTACCGGGACACACAATTGGGGTATAACCAGGGAGGCGACTCCCTCCGAGTAGGCTATCTGCAGGTGAGTGCTAACTATCCCGAACACTTGGGGATGGAGTTTCTGGCGGGTGGTACGTTTCCCACCACTTCCAGCGGGCAAGA
>JBCDIR010000273.1:0-4947 GCA_038748735.1 Bacteroidota bacterium
CTCGTTTTTGGCGAACAGCCCTCCAACGTTTACACCATTTCGGCGGAGGACATAACGAAAACGAGCTTTCCGATTGCGGGCATCTTAGCCAAGGCGGTGGGCCACCTCAGCCAGGATTTACCTCCCGGCGGCTTGGGCGTAGCCGTCGAGCAGTGGATAGAGCGCATCACCTTTCAGCCCGTCACTCAACCCAATCTGATTCGGGGAACGGTCGTCTACGTAGACCGTTTCGACAACGTCATCCTCAATATTGACCGCGATTTGTTCCAACGCGTGGGCGGTGGACGCCCCTTCCAGTTGTTCTTCAAACGCCACTCTCCGATCACGCAACTTTCCACTCACTTTCACGAAGTCGGTATCGGCGAGATCCTCTGCCGCTTCAACTCCGCTAATCTCCTAGAAATTGCCATCAACATGGACAAAGCCGCAACGCTACTCGGCTTGAAGGTGGAGGATACGGTCCAGATTGAGTTTCGGACGCAGTAGCATGGCTGCTCCTCTTACTGACGGCTAAACTCGCGTGCCTATCACAAAGTAACTCGGAGCTGTAAGCTACTGATTAATTTTTCCTTGGGGCCTCCTCGTCAAAGCCGAGGCGCTACGTTGCGCAGCTCCCTGTTCGGTCGGCCCTACGGGCTATTGGCCAAGGGCCAATACTGCTCCACATCGCATAGGCCGGAAGTCCCGTCACCTCGGCTGGATAAAATCCCACTTATTGCCGTACAAATCCCGAAATACGACGACGGTGCCATACTCCTCCTCACGAGGTTCCTCCGTAAAGTCTACTCCCTTGGCTTTCATGTATTCGTAGTCGCGCCAGAAGTCATCCGTATGGAGAAAGAGGAACACGCGACCTCCAGATTGGTGGCCGATGGCGGCTTCCTGCTCCGGCTTAGCGGCTTTGGCCAAAATAAACGCACAGCCCCGCGTTGGGCTACCCGGCGGAGCAACGACTACCCAACGCTTCGTGGGCGAACGCGGCGTATCTTCGATCAACGTAAACTGAAGCTTTTCAGTGTAGTAAGCGATGGCTTCGTCATAGTCTTTGACGACGAGGGCAATGCGTGCGAGGTGTTGTTGCATGAGCAGTGATTTGTACCTTTTTTTATTTTTAAAGAGACGGCCCGGCCTAACGATGCGCAATAGTGACCAGCCTAAGCTGGGCCAGACGCATCCCGACAGGGTGCGGCCGACCGAATAGGGAGCTATGAAGCGTAGTGACCGGAGCTTAGCGCAGGGAGGCCCCAAAATCAGCTGGACCATAAAAGTAGAATCCTATTGGTGTTTCTCCACAAAAGTAACGCAGAACTCGTACTTTAGCTACTCAACCATCACTCATTATGACTATCAAAGCCACCAACCCCGCCGACTACATCTCTAAATTACCAGCAGAACGCCAAGCTCCCTTTCAGCAACTGCGCCAAACCATTCTGGATAACCTCCCCGACGGTTTTGAGGAACGGATGTCCTCCGGGATGCTTGGATACGTGGTCCCACACGAGCGCTACCCCGCTGGCTACCATTGTGATACCAAGCTACCGCTTCCGTTCATCAATTTGGGTAACCAAAAGAATAACCTCTCGCTCTACCATATGGGTATTTACGCCCTGCCTGACGTACTGGCGTGGTTCAAGACCGAATACCCGAAGCACAGCCGACGGAAATTGGACATGGGCAAAAGCTGCATCCGTTTAAAAAAAATGGACGATATTCCCTACGCACTCATCGCTGAATTGATACAAAAAATCAGCGTTGAGGACTGGATCGCTGCTTACGAAGCGAATATTAAGCGGTGAATCTACGGCGCAGCGTAGCCTACGACCGTATCCCCCGAGGTTTAGGTCTAACATACCCGTGGCTTACTTCCCCAAAGATTTCGCATCTTAGCACACTCAACCATCGTAATATGCGTTTTGTACTCTCCTTGCTCTTTACCCTCCTGCTGGGCTGGGCCTTCCAATTTTTCTTACCGTGGTACGGTATCGCACTAGCGGGTTTGCTAGTCGGTTTGTTTTATGCGTTAGACCAGTCTTACCAAGGCTTTCTCAGCGGTTTTTTGGCGGGCGGCTTATTGTGGGGTGGTCAGGTCTGGTGGCTGAGTGCGCAGAACGGACACCTGCTGGCCGACCGCTTGGGCGTTACTTTCAGCGACATCGGTTCGACCGCGGTTTTACTCGTTACTGCTTTACTGGCAGCCATTTTGGCGGGGCTCGGTGTACTGACGGGACACCTGGGGCGAGTAGCGTTTACCGCGCCTCGGTAGGATAAATCCTAGGCTTCATCGAAAAAAGTAGATCGCTTGCTGGTAAAGTGGACATATTGCGGGTATAATAATTATCCGACAATATGAATTACTCCAAATCCTCTACTACGCCAAATGCTAAGGCACGTTTCAAAAAAAGCCTCTCTACCTACCTGGGCTATAACCTCATTGTTTTTATCTTTATGATACTGGGAGTGGGAACTTCCTTCCTGATGAAGATCAGTGTCATTTGGGGAGCTATCCTGGCCATCAAGTGGTACCGTTATACTAATCGTGCGGAGCAGAAAACGCGCGCGGAAGCGGAAGATTTCGAGCAGCGCCGTTCCAAGTACGTTCGTCCACGTCGTCCCGAATGGAAAGATAAGGACTTAGTTTAATTTTTCACAACACTATCATTGTTACCCGATGCTCAAAAGAAGAAAAAATAACGACGAACCCGAATACGTTCGCAAGGCCCGCAAGAAAGTGCGTCTACGTAAAGGTTTCATTCGCCACTTTAGCGTTTACTCCGTTTGTATTGCTTTCTTGTTTGCCCTTAATATGCTGACCGACCCTGGTGAGTGGTGGTTTCTCTTCCCGGCACTAAGTTGGGGGGTCGCCATCGGTATCCACTATTTTTCGGTTTACGGTCTCCCGTTTACCGACGCCGGTACACCCGAATGGGAAGAGCGGGAGTTGCAGAAAGAAATTGACAAACTCCGCCCCCGCGAAGAGGCCCGTAAATACCTTCCCCCCTCAGCCGATACCGACACCGTCGACATCGACGATCACCTAGAGTTGAAAGAAGTTCCTAGACCACAAAAAGAGAAGTTGACGGACTACCGCGACGAGGATTTTGTGTAAATCACCGGTAACGTTGCAGCAGATTGACCCGGTGTTGTAAGTAATCATCATTGGGCAATAAATTAGCCGCTCGGCGTACGTAGCCCCGGGCAGAATGAGGGTCACCTTGCCGTAAATAGTAGTTAGAAATGGACAAATAAGCCGTACTGACCCAAGATGCGAAACGGGGAGCTTGCTTAACTTCCTCGCTGAGTGTTTTGAAAGTCAGCCAGTGGGACCAACCGTTAGCGTAGTCGTCCTGATCAAAAAAATGACGAACCCGTTCAGCTTGATAATAAAGGTGTTGATCCTGAAACAGTACGTTGTTTTGTAAAAAAGGATAACGCTTTTGATAGTAATCAATACGTTCCAAGCCATCGCTAAAATTGCGCACCGGTTGTAGGGTCCACACCAACATTCCGGCCAATACATCCTGAATGTCCGTATCGCCGGGTCGTAGGTGGTACAAGCTGTCCATGAAATTCATAACCGGTACCGCCCGCCCTTCCTGAGCGTGAAAACGCGCGCGCTGGAGGTAGTACATCTCCTTGAGTTGCACTTGCGCATCGACATCATTCTGGAAGCGCCGCTGAAAATCGGTGTACAGCGAGTCAATCTGCCAAACGCTTACTGCTTCCCGCGCGACGATATTGTTGTTAAAGCGCTTAATCAGCTCCCCCTGCCAGGGCGTTCCCCGACGCTCTTCCCACAGCTTCCAGAGGTAGAACAAAGATTCATAACCGCTGCTTTCTGCATTGGCCAATTGCAGCCAGACTGCGCGTTCTAGCACTTCCTGCACCGGAAAACGGTAAAGCTGGCGACTGCGTAACAGCCAATCCTGAGCAGCCGTCCAAGCTCGTTTTTCGTACGCCTTGAACGCTTGGCGCATAGCGCTAAAACTAGCCAACTGCGTTACGCTCAGCGTTGCCGTTGCTCCCAAATAATTAGTCGTGAAAATATCGTCCGTCGTACTGTTTTCCCAAACCGTGGTTTCCAAGTGTCCCACGAAGCGCACGAAATCTAAATAAGCCGACCGGAACTGCGTCTCCGACGTTGTATTCAAGCGAGGACACTGCGTAATCTCTATTCGTTCTCCCCCGGCCAGCGGATCGTAGTACAACACCACTTCCATCCCGACCACCCGCAACTCGTACGGCCAGTCCAGATACTCCATTAAAATAGCGTACAGGGCAGTAGCTGACGTTTGATCAAAATTTCCTTCCTTGAACAAACCCTGCATGCTCGCCCGTGCCTCGTAATGTTTTAAGAAGTGGGTTTCTACCTCCTCCACCAAGATTTGTTTTGCTTTTTTAGCCTTTTTCTTGTGAATTTTACGCTTAGTCAATCGGTCCATACTCTCCCCAATCCGCTGCTGTGCGTACATCCGCGCCGACTGTGCCTCCGGACCATTTCCTGGAATCAGTAACGTCAGGTGTTGTTCCAATTCTTGCTCCGGAGAGCTAGCTATTAATGAAGTTGCGGATAAAAAGAAGCAAGTAAAGCTCAGCAGGTAATGAAGTGCAGTCATGGGATTGGTAAGTAGTAGCTTTTGGAATGGCGAAGGTACTCTATTCTAACTACCTTCCCAAGGTGGATATTTTTCTTTTGGGGCCGGACCTGCCTCCCCCGGGGAGAGGGTTACGCTTTTAAGGGAAGCCAAGTTACGCTTGCCCCTACTCCCCATTAAGAATTGGGACGACCCGTTCCCCCGCCTTTTGCGGCGCGTGATAGTACTCTTGTTGTGACACCCCCACAATACGAACGCCGCTGCGGACAAGCTGTCCGCAGCGGCTTCATTAATTTTAATCCGTCGGTAGAGACGCAAGGTATTTAATAGGCAGGTGCATTTCTACCTGGATTGC
>JBCDIR010000274.1:0-4943 GCA_038748735.1 Bacteroidota bacterium
AGTCTGCCTGGCTTAACAGCCGTCGGACAGGGTCGTAAGTTGCTGATGGTTATCAATATAACTCTGCTGTATAAGGCTGCGAAAATACGATTTGTGCCCTATCCAATAGTAGTAGTCAATCAGCACCGTTTTCACGCGTAGGAAGACTAATTTTTTTAATAATTGCAACTGTAACAGCTTTAACACTTGACGGAATTTCCTCCTCCTCCGTAGCTATCCGCAAAAACGGATTTTCCGGTGCTTCGTAGGGAGAATCGATACCCGTAAAGCCCTTGATTTCACCGCGTCGGGCTTTGGCGTACAGGCCTTTGACGTCGCGCTGTTCGCACACTGCTAGTGGCGTATCCACAAAAATTTCCAGGAAATCTGCTGCGCCGATAATGTCTCTGGCCATCGCTCGGATTTCACGCGTGGGGCTGATGAACGAACACAATACAACTACGCCGGAGCTCAGGTATAACTTGGCTACCTCCGCAATCCGGCGGATGTTTTCGCGCCGATCTTCCAGGCTGAACCCTAGGTTATTATTGATGCCAATCCGGATATTGTCACCGTCGAGCACCTGGGGAAAGTAGCCCGCCTCGAACAATTGCCGTTCTACGCCCTCCGCGATGGTGCTCTTCCCCGAACCCGACAAACCCGTAAACCAACACACTTTGGCACGTTGTTGCAGCCGTTGCTCGCGTTCCGCGCGGCGGACCAAGCGCTCAAAAATCGGATGTATATTATTTTCTGCCATTGACATACGCTTACGTGCGGGCAAACTTTGTGCGTAACCACTGGGCTAGGTGGCTTTGTGGTATCCACTGCCACAGGCGCTCGTGCCCGTAATACAGCGCAAATTTGATAAAAAACTCGATAAAGCCAATTTCCAGGGCCGATTGAACATCTCCCGTTAAGCAGTAGGCAATGATCACAATGGTAGTGGTTGCCACGATGCGCCAACTCAACGCTTTGAGCATACTACGCAGCCTAGATTCACGACGACTTTCCATGGGGCTAAGTGGTTTGGTCACCGCAAAAATATGTAATTCCTACTAAAGCAGTAGGATTTATGCTAACTTATTATTTTTTGGTTCCGGCTCGGTCAAGCATCAAAGTGCGATTCTTACTCCTTGTATATTTGTACCACGCGCTTTCCGGGTTTAGCGTAACCACGGTACATGCCTTCGGTATTGAAGGGCATAGCAATATTACCGTAACGATCCAGTGCGACTAGGCCACCTTCGCCGCCTACCCGGACAAGTTCCTGGTTCACGACTTCATCGGCAGCCGTAGCCAAGTCGATGTTCTTATACGCCATGCGCGCCGCCACGTCGGAGGCGACGGACCAGCGAATGAAATACTCGCCGTGCCCAGTACAACTCACGCCGCAGGTAGTATTATCGGCAAAAGTACCCGCACCAATGATCGGAGAATCCCCCAAGCGATTCCAGCGCTTATTGGTCATGCCCCCCGTAGACGTTCCGGCAACGATATCCCCATTACTATCTAAGGCTACACAGCCCACGGTACCTTTTTTACGCTCGTCGTGATCCAGTTCGATTTCCGCTTCTCCGGAGGCTTTTTCGCGGGCGATGGCTTTTTGTAGCGCTTGCCAACGGTGCTCCGTGTAGAAGTAGCGGGGTTCCATCACCTGCAGCCCCTGCTCGTTAGCAAATTGTCGGGCACCGAAGCCCGTAAGTAGTACGTGCGGACTTTTTTCCATTACCGCTCTTGCGGCGGAAATGGGGTTTTTGACGTAATTGATCCCCCCTACGGCTCCGGCCATGCGATCGGCCCCATGCATGATAGAAGCATCCATTTCATTATCTCCTTCGTTGGTGAAGACCGAACCCCGTCCGGCGTTGAAGAGCGGTGAGTCTTCTAGGTGGTGAATGGTCTTTTCCACCGCGTCGAGTGCGGAACCACCCGCTTCCAGAATCGTTTCACCGATGTCGAGGGCCGCGTTGAGCGTGGCACGGTACTCCGCCTCTTGCTCGGGCGTCAAGTCTGCTCGCGTGATCGTCCCCGCCCCGCCGTGGATAACGATGGCGTAGGGAGGAGGCGTGAGAGCCGCAGCGGTCGTATCTTCAACATCCGCCGTCTCCGCAGGCGTATCCGCCGCCGGAGATTGGCACCCTAATAGTAGAAGTAATAAAGAACAGAGTGTGAATATTCGCATCGTTATAAAGTTGAACATTGTTTTTTATAAAAATCAAGCCCGTGATAATTGATCCACTCGTTTGAGTAAACTAGGAATCCGGTAAGGACCGACCATGTGGCTTAGCCCCACTGCCACAGTCGCAAGGTCTACACCACGGGCCGTTACGTATAGTGGTTTTTGGCTCTTACCCCGATAAACGGGCAATACATTATCAGTCAGCGTTTTAAAATGCTTCTTGGCAATTCCCACTACGGGGAAGCGGCCATCCAGTGCCTCGTGTAAGTAACCGCCCAGCCCATTTCTACCCTCATTATTTAGATAGACGTAACCGTCAATCAGCAGTATGTCGCCTTGATGCAACGGTAATTGACTAATAAGCGCCAACAGACCAGGTAATTCACGCTGGTAAAACTGCCCACTCACGTATGCTCCCGCCGGCGCACTGAACTTGACTTGTTCCAAAACGACATCCGAACTTGTCCAAGTATCAAAACCGATTACAGCGGTACGCACCACCTCATCAGTGTAATAAGCATCAAAAGCGTAAATCATTTGGTAAAAGTAATAGAAAATCAGATTATGCCTTTTAATCGATCCAACACCATACCTAACGATTAGGTATTTATCGAGCATAGTCAGTTGGTAATTTGCATATCAGTAGATAGGCGATTACATTTGCGGCGCTATTTAGATTTAGTCAAAATAAAGACAACAATGAACAGAATACTATTATTACTACTCGTACTGCCCACCCTCTTTTTTCTAGGGTGTGATGATGACGATGATACAACTATCGACATCGACGAGCCGACAACCTACGCATTTGTGCGGGATGGTGCCTCGACGGTATCTTACAGCGGTCAAACTGACCGTATTGGTATGGCAACTGAGCTGATCAGCGCCATGAAGGACCCAAGCCGTACGGAGGAGCAATTGGATAATATGTTCCAAAATCCTGACGGTGTGGATCCGTTTGCGGATGCTGATTTGAATGCCTCTTCTAAGAGCGTGCGTTCTAAGACGGCGGCTTCGCAGGATTTCTACAGTTCCAACACCGTTGAAGCAACGGCCGTTAAGGAAGATTTTGATAGCTGGATTGCCGCGCAAGTAGCCGAAGTCTTCCCAAAGTGGAACGAACTAGCTACCCCCGGACAAGCTGGTCAAATCGCTGATGGTTCTTCCACGCGCTACGTCAACGGCCAAGGTTTGGAGTATGACCAGATGGTTAACAAAAGCCTGATCGGTGCTTTGATGGGTGACCAACTGATGAACAACTACTTGGGTGTCGCCGTACTGGATGCGGGTAGCAACGTAGAAGAAAATGACAATGGTCCGGTTGCTGACGGCAAGAACTCCACTACGATGGAGCACAAGTGGGACGAAGCCTACGGTTACCTCTACGGTGGTTCGGCCAACGGCGAAGATCCTCGTCCTACGGTGGGTGATGATGATAAATTCCTCAATAAGTACTTGGGCCGCGTAGACGGTGACACGGACTTCATGGGTATTTCTGAAGACATCTACGGTGCCTTCAAGCTAGGCCGTGCGGCTATCGTTGCGGGTGACTACAAGGTCCGTGATGAGCAAGCCGCTATCTTACGTGAGAAAGTTTCTGAGGTGATCGGTGTGCGGGCGGTTTACTACCTACAAGCTGCCAAGACCGCCATCGAAGCTACGCCCGATGCGCTCGGTGGTGCTTTCCACGACTTGTCGGAAGCGTACGGCTTTATTTACAGCCTCCAATTTACGCGCAAGCCCAACAGTGACGACCCTTACTTCACGCGCGCCCAGGCCACTGGCTTCATCGACACGATGCTGGGTGACGGTGCCAACGGTTTGTGGGACGTTACGCCCGCTACGCTTCAGACCTTGTCGGAGCAAATCGCTGCGGAATTTGACTTTACGGTAGCGCAAGCCGCTCCCTAAGGTACTGCAAACGCTAATTTGACAGAGAGGTGAGGATGATGATGCACATTGTCCTCACCTCATTTGTATTTTTGTTGCTGTGCTAGTATCCTTTTCTTATCAGTAATATTTTCCAAATGAATAAGTTCTTCTATTTCTTGTGCTTTGCACTGGTGCTGCTCTTTTCCGCTTGTGGCGAAGACGACGATTCGCGCCTCACTGACAATTTTGATCGCGCTACTATGCTCACGGGCTGGGCCGACAACATCATTGTCCCGGGCTACACGGAATTCCGCGATAAATCCAGTGCGCTAGCTACTCAGGCTACGCTCTTCAACAACGATCCCAGTGAAGAAAATTTCGGCGCACTCCAAAACCGCTGGTTGGAGGCTTACCGCGCTTGGCAGTACGTAGCTATGTTCGAAATTGGTAAAGCAGAAAGCGTTTTATTGCTCAACCAAATCAATATCTACCCTACGGATACGGAAGCTATCGATAATAATTTGCAAGGCGCAGAATACAATCTCGAACTGCCGTCGGCTATCGACCAGCAAGGTTTTCCTGCTCTGGACTATCTGCTGTTTGGGTTGGAAGACAACGAGGCCGCCATTTATCAACGCTATACTGACGCGAGTACTGGTGTTGCGCACCGTGATTACTTACTGACCGTTGCTACCCGCATTGAAAATCTAGCTATCCAAGTATTAACGGACTGGACCGGAAATTACCGTGATGCTTTCGTAGCTAATGCTGGCAACGATGCTAATGCCTCCGTTGACCGCTTAGTAAACGACTTTTTATTTCATTATGAAAAGCATCTCCGAGCCGGTAAAGTCGGTATCCCCGCTGGTATTTTTTCCGCCGACAAGCAGCCAGATTTGGTAGAAGCGCG
>JBCDIR010000275.1:0-4929 GCA_038748735.1 Bacteroidota bacterium
CGCTGGCCGAAAATGGCAAGTTGTCGTTACTGGGCTACGCGAACCAAGACGTACCGGAGCTGAAAAAGCCGGGGCAGAAGATTACTACTTTTGGCTATTACCGACTCTTTCTCTACGGGCGCGATTTTTCGACTGCTTACCCAAACCTCGATCCTTTTACGCGCGCTTACGGGGTGGGAGACGGCTACCGCGAACCGATGTTGTCCTTCAACGTACTGGCGCGGCCCAACGGTCGGGCGGCCTTCGGGACGGAGATGTTCTTCTTTACACCTTATCTCGGTCAGGGACCGCAGGACAACACTTTTTCCGTCAACTTGGGGCTTAACTTCTACGGTAATTTCCGTACCGAAGCGGGTAACTTTGGTATCCGAGCGGGCGGCATTCACTGGTACAACCTGAGTCCGTTCACGATTGGGGTTTTTCAAATTTTGGACCGCTTCAGCATCTTTGATCGTACGCCCTGGGAAGGCGTGAACAATACCGACAAGTACAGCAGTTATTTCGCCACAGGAGCCACCAATCCGGGCGATCTGCGTTGGAATAACCAAGCCTTTCAGGGGCTGATTTTAAATGGGACTGGACTGCCGGGCGACATTGGTTTTGACCTTTTCTGGGGTAAAATGCAACCAAACGGTGGCCTTGCCAATGCCGTCATTGATCCACAGCAGACAGTACCCGTAAACCAAGCGGGTTACGTGCCTTCTTACCAAGGCTTTGCCGGTGACCGCAGGACGCTACCGAGCTTCGTTGCGGGCGGTCGGTTGTCCCGCAATTTTGGAGATAACGGGAACTTAGCTTACAACCTACTGTATAGTCAGACAACCCTAGATAGCATCACTAAGGAGAACCGCAACTACCAAGTACACACCCTCAGTTTTGACTATCATATTGGTAAGGCCAACCTAAAAGGAGAATTAGGAGCCAGCGGCTTCGAGAGTCCCATCACCGAAAAGATGTGGGGCGAGGCACTGATGCTCCGCTTGACGCTGCCGAAGGAGTACACCTTCCTCCCGCTGGATATTCAACTGTACCAGATCAGCGAAAATTTCTTTAACGAAAACGGGGAAATCAACACCTTCGCTAACCCAGTCTTACAACTCTATTTCGCTGACGGTAGGATCATCCCGGGCCAGGGTGCGGTCGGGGGCTCGTTGACGCTGGTCAACCAATTGGCACATAACCGTCGGGGTATCAATCTCAATACGGGTTGGGAAAGTGAGCAGGTGAAGATCAACCTCGGCTGGGGCTTAGCGGCAGAGTTGGCGGCCATCAGTTCTACGGTTTCCTACGTTCACCGCATCAACGGATTGGCCATGTCGCGGGTGTATAATCCGTTTCCGGCTGACGCTACCCAAGCCACTACCTTTGGTCCGTACGGACGGCAAACGTCCTTTTTTCGGGGGGTATTTGAAACTGTACAAACTACTGATTTAGACCCCGCTACGGCGGAACCCACCACGCGGAAGTACTACACGGCGCTTGACCTACAAGCAAAAGTGAAGACCAAGCTGTTGGACCGCGACCTGTTCTTCTTCTACCTCGGCAATTACAGTGCGGCCAAGTCCACCCCGGATCTCCTGCCCAATCTGACGGAGGATACCTACATTTTCGTTCGTTATCACGAACTGGATTTGTACTACGAAATCGTGCCTAAGTTCATCCTGACGGGTTACCTGGGAATAGAACGCGCTCAGGGTGGCCGCTTCACCGATTGGGGGGAAAGCGACCTGCCCCGTGACCAAACCGGTATCGGTATCGGCGGCGGCTTCGACTGGACCGTGAGTGAAAATACGGGCATTTACTTCCGCTACCGCCACATGGATTTTGAGGACAAAAATTTCGAGCTAGACCGCTACGTCGGTGACGAAATTACCGTCGAACTCAAAACCTTTTTCTAGTCTCTTGCAAACTCATTAGCTATGTCTAAATATTTAGCTTTTTTCGCTGTCCTGTTCGTCTGCGGCCTCGTGACGCCTAGTTGGGCGCAGGACGGTTCGGCGCGCCCGGAGGATAATCCGACGCGCGATCAAAAAGTGCAGTTTAACGGCCTGGGTCGGACCATTCTTAATAATACGGCCCTTACCGGGGAGCTTTTGGAAACCGACTCCACCACGGCCCGTGGCTTGACCGATGGCGAGTTCCTCCTCGACGTCAACATCAATGCTCAACCCAACGATAAGACGGAGGTACAGGGTATACTGCGGATTCGCAACGAATTTGGCGGTTTCTTCGGCGCGGGGGTGGACGTAGAAGTGCGGGAACTGTGGGCGCGCGGACTCATCGGCGATGTACTCCGCTACCGCGTCGGTGATTTTGATCACAAGATGACACCTTACACTTTCTTTCTACCCGATGAAGAAGGGATGGTGAACGAAGCCGCGTTGTTTCAGCCGCAGAAGGACGTGATTTACTACGAGCAATTTTACACGGGTAATAACGAGCGGCGCTTGCAGGGTGGTCACCTCGATTTTGGACTCAACTTCCCGGCGATACTGAATGACTTAGACGCCGAGGCGTTCATTGCGCGCATTCGTCCGACGGACTTCTTTACTACGCCGACTCGCTTGGTGGGCGGCGGTAGCTTAAACTTGACTACACAGCGCTTGCAGGACACTGTCGGCGCTTTCGCTACGGTGGGCGTCAACTGGGTGAACACCTGGGATGATCTACAAGTAGGAGCCGTGACCAGCGGCATTCGGAACAACGTTTTGTCGGTCAATTTTGACGTACTCGTTCTGGAGAACAAGCAGCTGAAATTAAACGTCCTTGGGGAAACCGGACGGTCGAATTTGCAGACCCTCGTGGAGCAGGAGAAAGTAGAATCGGAAGAGAGCGACACCTTCTTGGACGCCGGAGTGGAACTGACGTTGAAAGAACAAAAAGTACGCATAAAGGCCAACTTCCTCGACGTGGGACCCGACTTTTTCAGCATGGCGGCTCAGAGTAGGCGCGTTGATCTTACCCAAAGTAAAACCTTCTACAATCGTATCGGTAACGACCGTGCCTTCCGTATGCCATCGCTCTTTGACTTGTCGCGAGACCGGGGGATTTATAACTTCGGTATTGCTGATCGCTTGATGAATTACGATCCACGCTACGCCAACGTGATGCCCTTTGGTCAAGCTACGCCTAACCGACGCGGGCTACAACTTAACGTCAGCTACGGCGAAGCGGAAAGCCCCATAGAGGCGACTTTGGGAGCGGCATTTCTGAGCGAAATTCGCGGTTCGGGGACGTTCGAACTGAAGCGCTTTACGCAAATTCGGGCAACGGCCAACGTCAATATTCATCGCATGTTAGACTGGTCCAATACCTGCCGCGTTACGCTCGGTTTACAGCAAGAATCGACCACGCGCGACGGGGGCGAAATTGAACAAGTGGACCTCTCCTCCACTCTACTGGACGTGGGGCTAGAAGCCGAACTTTTCCCCCGTTTTGATGTGTTGCTCGGCGGCAAGTTCCTGACGGCGAGCGGTTCGGACTACGTTCCGGAAATCGTGCAATTGAACGACATCCGTGACTTCCCCGGTCGGTTCGTGGCGGAGGACAGTGAGTCACTGGTAGGAGCCGGCTTGCGCTACCGCTTCCGCAATGATATTTATCTGACGATCCAGTATCAACAGTTTAATCTGGAACGTGAAATGGATCCGGTGAATGATTACGGCCTGCGGCAAGTTTTTGCGCAGTACAATATGAATTTCTAGTAGGTACAAGTCATGACTTGTACCTAATAGACAAGTCACGATTTGTCCCTAATAGACAAGTCACGAATTGTCACGACGTAACATTGAAATTTAAAATGGAAAAAAATGAAAAAATCAATTATATCCTTCTGGACTTTGGTGCTCGTGGCGGGCTTGTTTTTCCCGGGCTGTGACCACGATACTGACGAATTTGACGGTCCCGGTCTGGTGGATCGTTTTGGCCCTTTATCCATTACGCGTGACTTCACGGCCAATCCGGGAACCGTGGATTTTTCGGCGGGTGAAGTCGTCGTTTTTGATGCGGCGTTCAATAAAAACATCAACTTCCAAATTGAGATTACGGGTCTGGAAAGTGGTGCCGTCAAGCGCATCGAAGCGTTTGGTAACGAACTGACCGCAGAAAATGCGACCTGGGATGGCGGTACAACTAGTCTCCCGTTCTTCAAAACAGAAATGTGCGAAGCCAAGCTCATCATCCTCGAAGACGAGACCTTGAACCAAACGGCCTCCGTAGAAATTACGGGAACCAAAATCTACGAAGGTGGCCTGTTCACGGGTTTTGAAGAAAACATTAGTCCACACGTGTTTTTTGGCAATTTTGAGTTTGAATTCACCGCCAGTACCGGCGTCGTCACAGGTGATGGCATGGCCGCTGAGGGGGATGCTTACTACTTTTTTGAGGGAACGGATGATGTCGTACCCAATTTTTTTGTCGGTTTGGTGGAATACCAACCCAGTTTGAACGGCGAAACGTACGTTACCTTTCCTACGACCGTTCCCGAGGAACTCTATTTCAATTGTTTCATTAGGGGCAACGGTGGCCCGCACGTCATTGCGGTGGTCCAGTTTGCCTACGATACGAACGATAACGGGGTCTTTGACGACGGTACGGATGCGCTGTTTCAATTGCAGGGCGACTATCCCGTTGACTGGACGGGTTGGCGACACATTAACCATACCATGGCCGATATGGGGATGACGGAAGAGGATTTGAGTAAGATTGTGACGATTCGTGTCCTGCTCATTTCGAATATGAATACCCAACCGAACCCACCCGTTCCCGTAAGCTTTGGGTTGGATTTTATCACCTTTACGGCGGGGCAACCGTTAGAACTATAAAACTGGTCCGATGAGTAACTTTCGTATCCCAATTTTTGGTGGGCTACTCGTGTTCTTGGTGCTGAGTGCCTGTGGGGTGACTTTCCAACCAAACGCCCTGTACGAC
>JBCDIR010000276.1:0-4922 GCA_038748735.1 Bacteroidota bacterium
CAAACCCGCTAAATCTAGCACGCGGTCTACGACCGTGGCGACGATGGCCTCCACCGTTTCCGGTTGGCTGTAAAACGAAGGCGTGGCCGGACAGATGATGCCACCCGCCTCGGTGATGGTGGTCATATTACGTAAGTGAATAAGGTTGTAGGGGGCTTCCCGCGGAACGATGATGAGGCGGCGGCGCTCTTTGAGGATAACGTCGGCGGCGCGGGTCGTCAGGTCATTACTAATGCCTTGCGCAATGCGCGACAGCAAACCCATGGACGACGGGCAAACGATCATTACGCCGTACTGGGCTGAACCCGAGGCGAAGGGCGCCATGAAGTCCTGCTTGGCGTAGAAGTCGAAAGGATAGTCTTGGTACGTTTGATCGCCGATTTCTAGTTCCCAGTTGTAGCGGGCATTGTCGCTCATGACGATGCCGACGCGTTCCCACTGCTCGCGTAGTTGCACCAAGCGGTCGAAGAGAACCTTGGCGTAAATAGCTCCGCTGGAACCTCCAACGGCGACGACGATGCGATGTTTTGGTTTTTGCATGGGGCTAACTGTCCACTAACAACCTGAAAGTGTTAAAAATCATTTAAGAACCACTCAACAAAAAACGATTCCTCTAACTGTGACGTACTTTTGAGACTGTACGTCTTACAAAATGACGTAAAGTCATTCAATTACGTCAATTCCTATATCAAGTGGCTATCCTATTGATAGTACACCTACTAAAAGTAAAAAAGATGAAAAAGGTTGTATTAGGTTTCGGTTTACTACTCGTGTTGGCCATGAGCTACGCGTATGCGAATCCGACCACGGACCCTACCCCCGAGGCAAAAGCAGAAGCGATCAATTGGCTCACGTGGGAAGAAGCGATGGAAGCCATGGAAAAAGAACCCAAGAAAATCTTCGTTGACGTCTACACTGATTGGTGTGGTTGGTGCAAGCGTATGGACGCGTCTACCTTCACCGATGAGGATGTGATCAGCTACATGAACGAAAATTTCTACGCCGTCAAATTCGATGCCGAAGGCCGTGACACTAAGGAGTACAAAGGTCGTACATTAGAGTTTCGCCCCAGTCCTGGTGGTCGCCGCGCGGGTGTACACGAGTTGGCCGTAGTCTTACTCAACGGTCGTTTGGGTTATCCTTCCTTCGTTTACTTGGACGAGGCGCAGGAATCACTAAAGATTTCGCCCGGCTACAAGACGCCCGACGTTTTGCTACAGGAAATGAAAGTCATTGCGGCGGGGCGTTAAACTGTTCCACCAAGTGCTTTCGTTATCCCGAATGTCCTGGCTGGGCGTTCGGGATATTTGTTTTACAACGGGCTAAAAACTACCTTTGCGGCTTCTTCAAAATATCAGCCATGTCTGCCAGCAAAATTCGTTCTGCCCTCGTTTCTGTTTACCACAAAGATGGGCTAGAACCCATCGTGAAAACCCTCCACGAGCAGGGGGTACAATTGTACTCTACGGGGGGTACGCAGAAATTCATTGACCGCCTCGGTATCCCGGTAACGGCGGTAGAGGACCTCACTTCCTATCCCTCCATTTTGGATGGTCGCGTAAAGACGTTGCACCCCGCCGTTTTTGGCGGTATCCTGGCGCGACGCGAAGCGGATCACCTAGCACAATTGGAGCAGTACAAGCTCCCGGAAATTGATCTCGTCATCGTCGATTTGTATCCTTTTGAGGAAACCGTAGCTACTACCAATGAGGAAGCAGCGATCATTGAAAAGATTGATATTGGTGGCATCTCGCTCATTCGGGCCGCCGCCAAGAATTACCGCGACGTAGCCGTGGTGCCGTCCCGCGCCGAGTACGGTATGTTTCTGGAGATGCTTAAAGAACGGGCAGGTGCGCTGACTATGGACGACCGCCGCGAACTGGCGCGCCGAGCGTTTAAGATATCGTCGAATTACGACATCGCTATTTTCAACTACTTCAACGAAGGCACGGCGGACATTTCCTTCAAGTACAGCATCCACCGTTCGGATATTTTGCGTTACGGCGAAAATCCGCACCAAGCGGGTGTCTTCTTCGGTGACTTTGAGGCTGTTTTTGATAAAATCAGCGGCAAAGACATTTCCTACAACAACCTCGTCGACATTGATGCGGCGGTACAAATCATGCGCGAATTGCGCGTTGGCGACCCCGCTTTTGCGATTTTGAAACACACCAACACCTGTGGTCTAGCCGTGCGCGCTACGATCAAAGAAGCTTGGGACGCGGCCTTAGCCTGTGATAATGTATCGGCTTTCGGTGGTATTTTTATTACCAACACGACCGTCGATCTGCCAACGGCACAGGCCATCAACGAGCTTTTCTACGAGGTACTGATTGCGCCCGATTTTGCGCCGGATGCCCTGGAAGTGTTACAATCCAAGAAGAAGCGAATTTTACTGAAGCTCAAGGATTACAGCATCGGCCAACGGTCTTTCCGCTCCTTGCTCAACGGCGTCGTCGAACAAGATACGGACCTGCGCCAGGAAACGACCGCCGACCTCAAAGTGGTCACCAAAGTTGCCCCTACCCCCGAGCAGGTAAGCGATCTGCTTTTCGCGTCCATCGCCGTCAAGCACCTCAAATCTAACGCGATTGCGCTAGTGAAAAACAAGCAGCTCATCGGTATGGGTTGCGGGCAACCTTCCCGCGTTGATGCGCTCAAACAGGCCATTGCCAAAGCCAAGGCCTTCGGCTTTGATTTGACGGGGGCTGTCATGGCTTCCGACGCGTTTTTTCCTTTCCCAGACTGCGTAGAAATTGCCGATGGGGAGGGGGTCCAAGCCGTTATCCAGCCCGGCGGGTCCATCAAGGATCAACTTAGTATCGACTACTGCGATGCCAACGACATGGCGATGGTGATGACGGGGCATCGGCACTTTAAGCACTAGAGTAAGGGCAGTGTAATTACTTGAATGTTAGCTTTCCCAGCGAGATCAACTGTCGGTACAAGTAGACTAGCGTTGGAGGAGCTGTACCGTTGAGTCACCTCTGTCATAGCTTTTAGCTATCTATGTAATTTATACTTGCGTGAAGGTACATAGAAGCAGGTTTTTGTACTTGTATAAAAGTACAATGAACAAGAAGGCTATTTTTACCCGACTCCTGCTTGACTTTTTCGAGCGAAAATTTCCCGCTATTAAGGCGCGTGAGATAGCGTTACCCATTGAGGTCAATAAAGTTATCGCGTTGGTCGGGCCACGGCGGTCTGGCAAGACGAGTATTTTGCTCAAACTGGTAAAAGAGCTGCGCCAGAAGGTTAAAAAAGAGCAAGTCATTTACTTTAACTTTGAGGATGATCGCATTTACCCGTTAGAACTGGCCGATATTTGGAAGAAGCTTTCTTGCTATTCCAGGTTCCCATCTGGCACCGTTCCCTACGCGCTCGCCAGGTGAACCCAACAAAAATGTACCTCATCGACAATGGCTTTAAAACCTTGATGTCCGTTCAGGACGACTGGGGGCGCTTGTTAGAAAATGCTGTTTTTTGCATTTACGGCGGCAGGGCCACGAATTATCTTACGTGCAAAAAACGCAGGAAGTTGATTTCTACTGGCAGGGCGGCGAACCGCTGAATGTGTGCTGGGATATATCTTCTCCGAGTACGCGTAAGCGGGAAATAAATGGGCTGTTAGAAGTGCTACAAGCCCTCCATTTACCCAGCGGCCGCATCCTGACCCGCGACCACGCAGAGACGATTGTGGTTGATGATAAGCGTGTTGAAGTGACGCCTGCTTGGCAGTACTTTTTGGAACAGCCCGAGCGCTGAGACGAAGGAGCGCTGAGCGCGGCCAGTATGCTGAGGTGTACTGGCCGCGCGTGGTTTGAGTAAAGGGTGTTTTTTTAAAACACCAACTTCACCTCTTCCTGCGTTTCCAGATCGTACTGAATAATATCGTAGGAGACCTTCAGCTCGTCGTTTTCATCGTAGAAATTTTCCTTGAGGAGGTAGAAAAATTTATTCGGGTCGCTCAACTGCGCAGCTACTTCTCCGTAGACGACATTATCGCATTCGCGGTGGTCCAGCAGTATGGTAAGTTCGTCCGTAGGCAGATCGTATAGCGCGATCAGTTTGCCCGTGTAGACGAGGAGGCGGGTTGCGTCTAACCAGTGAAGTAAGAAGCCTGAGCGGAACTCACTAAGGCTGGGAAAAGTATGTTCGGCTACGGTAGCTTGTTGAGCAAAATCGTAGATGATCACCCGATCATCTTGCTCGCCATCGTAATTATCTGTGCTGAAGGCAATCTGGCTTCCGTTTTGGTTACTAGCCTTAACAAATTCGGCAGGAAGGGTGTCGAGGAGAGTACCTTCCAAGTTGTACATTATCCACCTTAACTCAAAGTCGTTACCAGCAGGTACATCTTGACGGCAGATGAAGGAGGTATCGTTGACCCAGGCTACATCGGTGACATATATATCAGACAAAATATTAGTACTTTCTAACGTATTCGAATCGAATAAATCTACGTTTTGAAGAAAACGAGGATAAACTAACTTCCTGCTTGCATTCATTCTGAGGTTACTTCCGCTCATGGTACTCAACGTTTCTAGCAGCGTAACTTCTCCTTTGCAGAGATCTAAACGATAGAGTTCGGCCGGACCGTTGGATTCTAGTTTAGTGATAAAATAAAGGAGGTCTTCGCTACTGAGATCATTGTTGAAATACCTAATTCTTCTATCGTTAACCAAATCCCCTTCAATGATGGTACCCGTAAATAGCCTCGGCCGTTCGAAGCACGAATCAATCACGCTCGGTTCTTGGGTTATCTCCCATTCGCAGCTTTGGGGTAGCGGTATATCATCGTCTTCACAGGCGGTGAATTGGAAAATGGCCAGTGCGAAGAGGGTTATGGTAATGGTATATTTATTCATGGTGATTATTGTTTTACAATTTTTTGGACGATGGTGGATTTACCCTGGGTAAAC
>JBCDIR010000277.1:0-4921 GCA_038748735.1 Bacteroidota bacterium
CAGCACTAAACAACCCGCCCAGATAAAGTTAGTCCAATTGTCCATGGTGCTCAATTCGCGGTAAAGAGATGTCCACCGTAGATGATGCCTCCACCGACCACGTCCTCGCCTTCGTAGAAAACGGCGGACTGCCCGGGCGCTACGCCGCGTACGGTGGCCAGGAAGTTGACGTCTACTTTGTCGCCCGTTTGGCGGAGGGTACTCAGCGCACCCGCGTCGTGGTAGCGGATTTTGGTGAGTAGTTCCATATCGTTGGGGATGGTGGCGTACTTTTGGTTGTTGACTTGACCGACGGTCATACCGTTGCGGACCAGTTCGTCCAGTGTGCCGAGTACGACGGTATTGGAATCCGGCTTGATTTCGGTGACGAACATCGGTTGTCCGAATGCCATACCCAACCCCTTGCGCTGTCCGATGGTGTAGAACGGATAGCCCTGGTGTTGGCCGATGACTTCACCCGCCGTATTGACAAAATTACCACCCGCCACGCGCGCTTGCAGGTCAGGGACGCGGCGTTTGAGAAAGCCCCGGTAGTCGTTATCCGGTACAAAACAAATCTCAAAGCTCTCCGCTTTTTTACTGAGTTCTTCGTAGCCGAAATCAGCGGCCAGTTGACGCACTTCGGGCTTGGTCATACCGCCCAGCGGAAAACGGCTGCGCGCCATACACTCCTGACTAAGGCCCCAGAGGACGTAGGACTGGTCCTTCTTCGGGTCGGCACTTTTGCGGATGAAGTAGCGGTCGTTTTCGTGCATGATCTTGGCGTAATGCCCCGTAGCGATGAACTCGCAGCCCAGTGCATCCGCACGTTTGAGCAAGGCACTCCACTTGATGTGCGTATTGCACAATACACAGGGATTGGGGGTACGCCCCGCTAGGTATTCGTCCACAAAATTGTCGATGACGTAGTCGCCAAACTCTTCGCGGATATCAACGATGAAGTGGTGGAAACCCATCATCACCGCTACTTCGCGTGCGTCATTGATGCTATCCAGGCTGCAACAACCCGTCTCTTTTTTGGAACCACCGCTATTGGCGTAGTCCCAAGTTTTCATGGTAATTCCCACGACCTCGTAGCCTTCCTCGTGCAACAGCATGGCTGTCACCGTCGAATCAATTCCGCCACTCATGGCGACTAGTACTTTTCCCTTCTTGCTCATATCATATTTGTCGACCTGGTCACTGCTGTGAGCCAGGGATGACAACTTTTTGCCTAGAGTCCCTAGTTTAGCTCGTTATCGGCCTGATTTAATCATCAGTCCAATTCCTTCTCTAAAAAAGGGACCAAAAAATCGTGTGTTCGTTCCCCGGCTTTGCGACACTAAATAGTATAGTTATCTAATATCAAAAACTGGTCTGGCAAAAATACAACATTTGCTGCGGAATAGTTTCAATGGTAGATGGGCGGAGTACAAAGCAAGTATCGGGTAAGCCCAAGTACTTGCCCAAAAACCAGCGGGCAACCCCACCTACCAGCCACCTGCAACGAAAAACCCAGTTCCTGTACAAAGTACCAGCAATTAACCGTAAAATTGCGTCGTAAAATAAAACAAACAACCAATCATGGAATTTATCATGCCCAACCTCGGCGATGCAGCCGTGTGGATGAGTTTTCTGACCCTGACCTTCCTGGAGATCGTCCTAGGGATTGACAATATCATTTTTATCACGATTGCCGCCAATAAGTTGCCCGAAGCGGAGCGGCCCAAGGCGACGAACATCGGCCTGATTTTGGCCATGGTTATGCGGATTGTGCTGTTGTTTGGTATCTCAGCACTGGTGGCGATGAGTTCCGAATTATTCGGTATCCACAATGATTTTATTAACGCTGGTTTCACCGGGCAGAGCCTAATTTTGATTGCGGGCGGTATCTTTTTGTTGTATAAATCGACTAAAGAAATTCACCATAAGTTGGAAGGGGACGAGGAAGAAGCTGCCGCTGGTGGTAAAAAATCGGCTACGCTCACCAGTGTCATTATCCAAATCACAATCATCAATATCGTCTTTAGTTTTGATTCTATTTTAACGGCGGTCGGTATGACCAACGGGGTGGAAGGAGCACTGGCCATCATGATCGCTGCGGTGGTTTTGTCCGTCGTCATCATGATGTTATTTGCGACGCCCGTGGGTAATTTCGTCAACCGTAACCCCACTATTCAGATGCTGGGCTTGGCATTTTTGATTCTCATTGGTTTTATGCTGATTGTCGAAGGCGCACACCTGGCGCACGTTTCGGTGGCGGGTTCCGAAGTGGGAACGGTGCCGAAGGGCTACCTGTACTTTGCCATTGCCTTCTCCCTACTGGTCGAGTTTTTGAACATGCGGATGCGTAAAGGCAGAGGCAAAACGGTGCAGCTACACGGCATCGAAGAACAGGCCGTCAAAGAAGGCTTACTCGAAAAGCAGCGCTAGCCGATGGACCGTTTTGCGTGGGCGAAATACGCTTTTCCGCTATTCTTACTACTCGCCGTGGTTATCCGCTGGGGAACGTTTTTCCCGAGCGTGCTGGACCACGACGAAACGACCTATTTCCTCATTGGGAAAGGGCTGTTGGAGGGGCAAACGTATCTCGTAGATACGATTGATACTAAACCGATTGGCATCTTCTTGATCTACGCGTTCTTTGCGTGGTTAGGCAGCGGTACGCTCTGGGTAGCACGCTTGGGCGCGGCCTTGGCCGTAGGCTTGAGCGGGTGGCTACTCTATCGCTTGGGGCGACAACAGACCCGTAGCACCGCCGTCGGTTGGGGAGCGGGCATTAGCTACGTGCTGTTGGTATCTATTTTTTCGCGTTACGGGGTTTCGCCCAATACGGAACTGTTTTTTGTACCGTTTACGGTAGGTGCGTTCGTGTTGGCCTTGCGGTCAAACGTGGGAGTACTACATTTTACGGGCGCAGGGTTACTCCTGGGCTTGGCGTTTGTCATCAAGTACGTCGTGGCAGCGGATGCCTTTGCGCTGGGGGTATACCTTTTGTATCTGGGCTGGAAAAACGGACACTTGTCCCGTACTATTTTCCGGCAGTGCCTACCGATGACTGTGGTGTTTTTTCTGCCATTAGTGGCAACCTACGGCTGGTACGCGAGCCACGGCTTGGGGGAGACGTTCTGGTTTTACACCTTCGAGGTAGCGGGGCGTTACCCAACGGATACCCCCTGGAGCGAGCGCTGGTTTTTCTTGGGCAAGTTTTTTGGACGCTTCTTGCCGTTTACGGTATTCGCCGTTTTAGCGTTCCGCGACCGGGTAGACGTACGTGCTTCCTGGCCCGTTTTTCTGTTGTTTTGGTTGGTGTGTACCACGATTATGACGCTGGTACCTGGAACGCTTTTTGGGCATTATCAAATTCAAATGATGGTACCGCTGGCGTTGCTGGCGGGGCGGTGGTTTCACGCAGCGCGACCCAGCGGACGTTGGAAGCGACCCCGTTTAGCGTTTTGGCGAGGACTCGTCTTGTTCGTAACTTTAGGTTTGTCGATTGGACTCTATTTGGCTAACAATCGCAAGCCAGATGTGCCACGTTTAGTCGCAGCGGAACTGCAAACCCGCATGCAGCCCGGTCAGCAGCTCTATTCTGGTAACTGCCAACACGTCCTTTATCATTTGTTAGCACAAGCACCGCCTACTCCCTACGTTCACTCTTCGCTGCTCTTCTTTCCCCACCATATCGAAAATCTCGGTATTGACCTCGACGCGGAAACTGACCGCATCCTCCACCAAGAACGGGTGGATTTCGCCCTGCTCTGTTGGGACTATCCCCGCAATGCGCTCACGGACGCGATTGAACGAGAATTCGTCCTGGTCGATACCCTGCAAAGTGGTTACTACCTATGGCAACGAGTAACGAAAACGGACTGAATCTACACTAACTCCACCGCCTGCATAACGGGTTTTTGTGCTTTCACCTGATCGGCGATTTCATCCCATAGTTGAATGCGGTGGTGCAGGGCGGCTTTGGCCGTAGCCAGTACGTCGTCCCACTTTTGCTCGTTATTGCCGCACAGTTCTTGGATCATTTCCAAGGAAAGTGGCCCGTGCTCGTCTCCGTCTAGCTCAATGTGGCGCTCCAAGTAGTACTTGAAGTGGGCAAAGTCCGTCTTCGATTTCTCAATGATGTTGATGAACATATCGGGGATCAAATCCTCGCGGCCAAAGGTAAAAGCAGCGGCTATTTTGTGCGCTTGTTTAGATTGGATAGTGTCAAACGTAAAGCCTAGAAAGGCCCGTAATGCGGGGGCTAAAGCCGTTTGGTCTAGTTTGCGCTCAATGGTTCTCAGGGAACTAAATTGCTGAATGTTTTTCAGCATCGGAGCAGTATCAACACCCACCTCTTCCATGGCATCTAAGTACATCTCGAAATGACTTTTGGGGATACCATCAACATTGAGGTCCGTCTCTTCGCCGTGGACAATCTCGTTGATAAATCGCGCCGTTTTCGCATTTTGCACGGGCTGCCACGGCACTGCCGTACAAGTCAACTGCTGCTGCAACGCTTTGAGCAGCGACATAAAATCCCAGACAGCATAAACGTGCGCGGACATGAAAATTTTGACGTCTTCCAGGTCCGTTAGCGCAGCGTAGATACGGTGATTGCGCAAAGAAGTTTTGAGATCGGTGAGTTGCTGTTCAATGTGTTGGATTTGCTTGTTCATTTGGCGTATAATTCGGTATTAACTGCCCCATAAACACGCAGCTCCGACCATAGTTATCACCAATTGTGTCATAGTTTTGTGAAAGCAGGTGGTGTTTACGTGTCCTGGAAAGACTACCAACACAGCTAATCAAGCGTAGTTAGCACAAAGATCACTGAGGGCCTCACCCGCGCCCGACGCTTTCGTCCAGCACCTATTAGCAGACAATTGTGCCCGTTTGCAGGCACAAATTGAGGACGTAAAAGAGCAGGTGGCTATGGTAGCCGTCTGCA
>JBCDIR010000278.1:0-4916 GCA_038748735.1 Bacteroidota bacterium
TAGTGTTAACAAAGCACTAGCTACTACAACCTAACCAGCAACCGCCTCCACCACCACCAAAGCCGCCGCAATCTGCTGATGGTGCCGTAACTGATGCGCCACGACGAAACGAAACGTATCCCCCAATTTGAGACGGATAAAGCGCGTCAACGTGATGGGTACTCGGATGCGCCCCAAGTCTTTGTGCCGTGCTTGGTCTAGGAGCAGCAGCAATTGTTGTTGGTGGGTGAGGTAAGCATTGAGTTCCGCTTGGGGGTCCAAACCCGCCGGAGCGGGAGGTACCGCATCGGGAGGCGAGGGCATTGACATGGGTAGCTGCCCCTGCTCGTCGCGGGGACCGATGATGCGGGTAAAGTAGTTGCCCAACCAGCCGGGATGGTACTGCTGCTTGGTCGTATCCGCCGTATGCTCCATAGCGGATTCCATCGCTTGTAGGTAATACTGTGCGTAGTAATTGAGGTGGTGGAGTACTTCTACGGCGCTCCAACTATCCGCTGCCGGACGCTGACGAAGCTGGGCCGCTGTGTACTGTTGTAGTTCTTCGGCTTGGGCCAGACAAGTTCGAGTATCCGTTTTGAGTTGTTGGAGTATATCCGCATTATTCAAATAAGCCATTGCGTTCATTTTTGGTTTGGTACAAAGATCAACACTCCCTTTTTCCTAAATCTTGGCCCAGACCAAGATTGTTAGACAACAAAAGCAAAAAAACGTTAAACTACCGACGAACGTTTCGTACACATTCGTCCCTTTCGCCTTCCTACTGTACTTTTGTACTGTATCTTGACCTAGTGTTTTGTCAAGAAAAAGTGTTTGTAAAAGTAATCCATCGCTTGTATGACTCCATCTGCCCCAAAAATAGTATTAGTATTCTCGCTATGGTGCGTTGCCATCTCTCTACATGCTCAATTTACGATCCAAGATTGCCTGGGGGCGATTCCGGTTTGTCAGGATGTGTACACCGAAGACCAATCTCCGGTGGGAGAAGGGAATGTTCCCAACGAAATCATCCCTGGTGAAACCTGTACGGCGGGGGAGATCAGCTCGATCTGGTACATTTTTACGGCCAATGAGGACGGCGAACTGGGTTTCGTTATCAGTCCTAACGATCAGGATGACGATTACGACTGGGCGCTGTTTGACTTGACCAACGCCAGTTGTGACGAACTGTTTGAAGAGAACCTAGTGAGTTGCAACGCGGCGGGTGGCACGGGTTGCCACGGCGACACGGGCTGTATCGAAGGCGGAATTGGCAACTACACTACGGGGGGCTGCGGCGGCACGGGTCCCTTCAACGATTTAGTGCCCATGCAAGAAGGCAACACTTACGTACTCATGGTGAGTAACTGGTCCCAATCGCCCAATGGCTATACCCTGGACTTCAGCGGTAGCACAGGTTTGGGTATTTTTGACGAAACGCCCCCCCTAGTAGACGACATTAGCAACTTACCCGCCAGTTGTGGCGACGATAGTTTCGCCCTCCAATTCAACGAATTTATTCTGTGCAATAGCGTAAACGCGGACGCCTTCCAACTAACGGGACCGGGTGGACCATATACGCTATCGGTAAGTTCTCCCAACTGTAACGCGGGCGGTACGCAAACCCGTAATCTGAATTTCACGATCAGTCCACCCGTCCAGGCAATGGGAGAATACACTTTTACCATTGCGACCAATTCACCGAACGATTTACTGGATTTGTGCGACAACCAAGCGGCGGATTTTACGTTCACTTTCAACGTTGATGTACCCCTACCAGTAAACATTAACATTGGTCAGGATACGAGCCTACTCTGTGATGGCGACGACTTGCTCCTGGACGCCAGCGATACGGGAGGAATTAGTTATTTGTGGGAGGATGGTTCTACGGAACCGACTTTGCTGGTCAACAGCGGTGGGGTCTACGCCGTTACCGTGACGGAGGCCTGCGGCGTAGGGGAGGACGAAATTGAGGTGTTTGTGCAAATGACGCCACCGAGTGTGGAGTTGGGAGACAACCAAATTCGCTGTCCGGGTGAGGTGGTCAATCTGGATGCGGACAATGGCCTGGCTTTTTACAATTGGCAAGACGGTTCGACCAATCCGACCCTGTCCGTAGACGGTACGGGTGACTACGCGGTGACGGTCACTAACGGCTGCGGCACGGTGGAAGACGCGGTCAATATCACTTACGTACCGCCACTGAATCTTAGCCTCGCTACGGAATACGTTCTCTGCTTAGGGGATACCCTGCCCATTGAGCTAGAGCGCCCTTTTGCGACCTACGCTTGGTCCGACGGCAGTACGGCAGCGGAGCGCGACATTACTCAGAATGGCAACTACACCGTGACGGTAACCACGCCCTGCGAGCAGTACGAAGCTGCTTTCGACGCTATCTTTTTGGAGGATCCCAAACTAGAATTGGGGGAAAACAGCATACTTTGCCCCAACGATAGCTTACTGCTAAACACGAGCATACCCGGCTCGACCTACGCTTGGCAAGACGGCAGTATCGAACCCACTTTTCTAGTAACGCAGCCGGGGCTGTACCGAGTGACCGTTTCAACGGTTTGCAGCGATTTAACGGACTCCGTTTTCGTAGATTACACCCCCGTAGTAACTACTAACTTGGGCCGCGACACTTTTCTTTGTGAGGGAATCCCTTACGATTTGGATGCCACGAGTGCGGGAGAAGTCAATTACCGCTGGGACGATGGTAGCCTAGCTCCCCAGCGCCGTGTTTTTGGACCCGATACGTACGTTGTAACGGTCACCTCTCCCTGTGAGACGGTCGTGGATACCCTGCAAATTGACGTTTGCGAAATTTGTACCGCTTACTGGCCCAATGCCTTTAGTCCCAATTTGGACGGAGTAAACGACACCTTCAAACCGGAAAGTTTTTGTCCGCTGACGGGTTACGAGTTACAGCTATTCGACCGCTGGGGACGCCAAGTATTCGTGTCAAACGATCCACTGCTCGGATGGGATGGTCGCCAAGGCGGCCAGCTCGCTCCACAGGGTGTATACGTCTGGATGGCTACTTACGTGGTGCTAGAAAATGGATACCCCCGCGCCGTGCAGGAACGCGGGGATATTGTTGTGGTTCGCTAACTTTGGTTGTTAGCTTCCTTTGCGAATCGGTTGTTGCACATTGTACACCAACAACACAGCAAGGAAAATACTTAAAATGATCATGGGGTGTGGGGTTTTGGTTGGCGGTGGGATAGACCGCGTAAAACTTGTTATTACTATAACGAAAATTGGCCCCTATTCGTTCCCTCACTTGAAGCGTATTAACCATTTGTTAAGGCTTTTTCTTTCCTTTTTTAGACTAAAAAGGAAAATTTTCAGTTTTTGGCCACTGTAACGACCAAAGTGCTAAACCTGGACACCGCTTCGTCATTCCCCTGCCTAATACCGTTTAAACCAATTTAAATTAGGTCAAATACCGGTAACAGCAAATAAAAACAGCGTCTAAAATTATCTATTTTCGCGCGCAACTCGTAGAAACTGCCACTAGCAACAGCGACGGACTTGCTATTCTGCCGAAAAAGTCCCCATCTTTGAATCAAATAAGTGACTAAGCCACTTTGAATCTTTCGTCCAACATATCAACCACTATTGCGACGACCATCATGGTCCGACGACGCACTAACCGACGCCCCGTGCGTGCTTAGACTCTTCCTTGGTTAGCGTGGTTTTTCCAAATTTTTATTTTTCAAGGTTGTAGCAGCAGTTTGATCTGCTCGTAGGTTGTATTTCCGTTTTGGGACACAACGCTTTACTACTTCGCTAACTGAGTACTTTTTAATTTTTTGAAAATACTCACGTATGCAAGTTACCATCCGAATAGCGACCACCGCTGACCACCGCTACGCCGCCGCCGTCTGTGAAATGATGGCCGCTGCCGCTGCGGTACGGGGTACGGGTATTGCCAAACGCCAACCGAAATACCTCCGATCAAAAATGCAAGAAGGCAAGGCGGTAATCGCCCTCGTGGACGAACAACTGGCGGGCTTTTGCTACATCGAAACCTGGGAGCACGGCCGCTACTTGGCCAATTCAGGTCTCATCGTGCATCCCGATTTTCGCCAACTGGGATTAGCTCGCCGCATCAAGGCCGAAATCTTTAAGCTGTCACGGAGTCGCTTCCCCGACGCAAAAATTTTCGGCATCACCACGAGTGCAGCGGTGATGAAGATCAACTCGGACCTCGGCTACCGCCCGGTTTCCTTTGCGGACCTCACGCAGGACCTCGCGTTCTGGAAGGGTTGCCAAAGCTGCCCCAACTACGACATCCTACAACGTACCGAGCGCAAAATGTGCCTGTGTACGGGTATGTTGGCGGAGCCTACGGAGCAGTAGTCCCCATCAGTATCTCAACAAATTAAGTAAAGACGCACCTGCCTGTCGACGCAGTCAGGTAGGTTGCGATGCGTCTCCAAACAAAAAAATATGCAACAACAAAAAGTAGTACTAGCGTACAGCGGTGGCCTAGACACCTCCTTCTGCGTGAAGTACCTCAGCGAGGAAAAGCAACTAGAAGTACACGCCGTCATGGTAGACACGGGCGGTTTTTCTGCCGACGATTTAGCTGCGGCTCAAGCACGCGCCAAAGACTTAGGTGTACACCACTTCACCGTCATTGACGCAAAAGCGGATTATTACCAAAATTGCCTCCGCTACCTCATCTACGGCAACGTACTGCGCAATCAAACGTACCCTTTATGCGTCAGTGCGGAGCGTATGTTTCAGGCCCTAGCCGTGGTCAAATATGCCAATCGAATTGGTGCCACGCACGTAGCGCACGGCAGTACAGGAGCGGGTAACGACCAGGTACGCTTCGACTTGGCGTTCAACATTCTAGGAAAAGACCTGACCATCTTAACCCCTATCCGCGACTTGCAATTATCGCGCCAAGCGGAGATCGACTACCTGAA
>JBCDIR010000279.1:0-4912 GCA_038748735.1 Bacteroidota bacterium
GGGATGTTCCAGTTACGCAGTACTAACAGTAGCGTGACAACAGGAGACGTACTTTCTCAGATAGAGTTTTACAATTCAGATGCAAGCGGTCATGGCAGAACAGTTCAATCACGCATCCAAGCAACTGCTTTTGATAACTTTGGCAAGCAATCGCTGCGTTTTCAAGTAAGCAATAACTCAAATGCTAGCACACTTGTCGATGCGATGGAAATCGAAAGCAACGGCAATATTGGTATTAACAACACAAACCCAGATGAACGTTTGGACGTAGATGGAAATATACACCTCTCTGGAGTGCTGAAAGTTGGACAGTTTACTGCAAGCGAAGCTGCCGCGCTGTCCCCAGAAAATGGTGATTTCATTTATTTGACCAGCACTGATGCTACATTTACCTCAATAGGTTTTTGGGGGCGAGAAAACAGTGTTTGGGTTAAATTATAAAAATGAAAACCTACACCATCCACCCCAATCAACGCAACTTTCGCCCCCGCGAATGGCCCTGGCCACGCTGGAAGGCAAACGGATTTCGCGTAGGGTTCATCATTGAACCGGGGGCGTGGTGTAGCCTGGAAGATTACGAGGGTGATCTTGACCGTAACGACTACCAGAAAATTGCGGGCCTGACGCACTTTTTTTCGCTCAACAATCGGCGTACGGCGCTTTTCGCCTTCAACTACGGCGACGAGCTAGAAACGTACAACCTAGTCGCCTATCTCAACGACGAAAAGGGCGGCTGGACAACCAGCAATCAAATGATTTTTAAATCCGGAAAGCTGGTGGAAGGACGGTGCGTATTACAGAACGACTACGCACACTTCACCGCCCAGCAAGGCGAAGCGCGACTAAACTGGCAGCACGGTTTTCGTGCGCCAAAGCTAACGCGGCGGGTAGGGACCTACCCAGGAGGAGAGAATAATTCGCCCGGTCCCCACGGCGGCAAAGCGTTGAAAAAAATGGTGATACAATTGAGTTTTGAAACAATTTAATCAATGCAAAAAGTACGCGACTGGCTTGACCAAAACACAAAGGGCATGGCCCTAGCTGGCGTATTATTAGCGCTGGGTGGTATCCTGCTAGATTTTTCCAAGCTCAAACAAAGTGAGTACCAAGATACCATTGAAGAAAGCAAGAATGAACTAACCCGATTACGTGAAGTGGAGCAAAAGTGCTACCACGATTTTGTCAACCTGAACAGACAAATTTCTGACTTTCAAAACAAGATCATCATGCTAGAGACTGCTACGATGGACTCGCCCCTACCCATGTGGCTAAAGTCTATTGGAACAGTCAGCAAGCCAGGTGTAATGCTGGTATTGAACAACGCCTACGAACAGCGATTTCTCCAACCAATCGGTAAGCGCGCCATCGACTACATCGGTCGCACCGACGCAGAATTTTGGGGCGATACCCTCGGTCGGCGCTACTGGTCCCTTGACATGGAAGTCATTCGCACACGTAGCAAGGTCGATCAATACGAGTTCGACCCACTGACAGGCGATAAACTGAGGGTAATTAAATACCCTCGACTGTATAATAACAATGTCATCGGGATTGGCGGAATGGCTATACCGGATATGACAACAAAAAATTAAAAATGGAAACGCAACAGCAAACCAAAACTAACAAAGGCGATACCCCAACGGAAACGCCCGTAAAGCCCACACCCAAGAAAAAGCCAGCGCGCAAGCCACGTACTTTCCTAGTCAATGGCCGTTACGAACACCCACCCTTTGGAGGCATTCCCATGCCGCCGGGCGTCGCTTTCTATGGCTTCGCTACCGTGAAGTGCGTTGAAGGAAAATTTAACGCTGGCATCACTGAATCCGACGCGTTGAAGGCACTCATACAAGTAACCGGGGCTGACGTCCTCAACCTGACGGTGGAGGGCGTTTCGATATTGCCCGCTAAATGGTAGAAATATGTCTTTTCCCGTATCGGAAGTAGTTGGAAAAACGTTGACCGCAAAAATCCGCATCCCCGTAAAGAGGGTGGCGCGGGACGATGCTGAAATTATCGGGTACATACCCCCAGGAGGTACCGTAGGTGTAATATACTCCTGGCTTTCGCCTATTCCTGGAATTAGGTCAAGCGTTTATTTCATGTTCTACGACCCACAGGGAAATACGTACGTGACGGAAATTAAAAGTGGTTGGTACAACATAGAACACCTGCGCAACCAAGGTGCTCGTACTTCTGCCCAAGTCGTAGAAGATCGTCGCCGAGCAGCGCAGCACTTTCTACAAAATTTTGCTGAGGATAACGCGTCTTTTGTTACCTCCTCCGCTTCCAAAGTAGTTACCGGGCTAGCATTCGGCATTGCAATGTTCTTCGTAGTTAAAGCCCTGCGCTAATGAATATTACCCGTGCCATTCTCGCCCTGTCCGTCGTTGCCATTGCTTTGCGCGCTCGCAGCGCGAGCAATAGCAATGCTGCCGATACAGGAGCAACCCACTTGCGCTATCCCAACAGCGACGGAGCCAACCGCAATTGCGACCCCGCAGGTTGTGGCCACTACGGCGCACCACGTGGAAGTAGAAAACACAGCGGCCATGACTTTTTAGTCAGTCCCGGCCAAACAATCGTAAGCCCCATCCAGGGCTACGTACGGCGCTTTGCTTACCCCTACGGCGACGATTTGCGTTGGAAAGGGCTGCTCATTATCGGCGAAGGGCCACACCAAGGCTTAGCCGTTAAAATGTTCTACTTCCAGCCGTCCGTCAGCAGCGGTACGCAGGTCGTACCGGGCCAAGTGATCGGGAAGGCACAAGACATCGCGGCCAAGTATCCGGGTAGTCGGATGCAGCCACACGTACACTTAGAAATAGAGAAAGACGGCCAGCGGGTTAATCCCTTACCGTTTTTCCAGAACTAGCACCACCGACGAGCTAAGAGCGATTTCCCCATACTATTCTTCACTCTTAACTCACAATCATGCGCAAGGAACAACTTGACGTTGTCATTCCCCCGTATTTGGCTATGCCGTTGACTTTACCACAGGCTGGCCAGGTCCAAGATTGGGGCCACAAGTATTTACAAGCTACCGATTTCTACGGTAAGACGAAGGGCGAAAAAGCTATCATCTTTATCCTCGATACGGCGGGCCGCTTCGATCACCCCGATTTAGCAGACCGCACTCTCCAGGAATACGCCCGCAATTTCACCAACTCCCAAACGGATGCCGACGAGCACGGCCACGGCACCCATTGTGCCGGCATTGCCGCCGCTTCGGATAATGACCAAGGTGTTATTGGTATCGCTCCGGAGGCGCTGCTCGTACCCGTTAAGGTACTTAACCCAAATGGTGGCGCTTATAGCTGGATTACCCAGGGTATTCGCTACTGCGCGGACGTAGAAATGCCCGGTTACGAAGACTACGCCCGAGTTATTTCCATGAGTTTGGGCGGGCCGTCCGCTAACCAGCAGCTAGAAGATGCCATCGACTACGCCATCGAAAAAGGCTGCTACGTGACCGCAGCGGCGGGCAACAGCGGCTACAACGGTAGCAACACCATTGGCTACCCTGGTCGTTACGAGCAGGTCATCACAGTGGCCAGTATCGGCAAGAGCGAAATGCCTAGCCGTTTCAGCTCAGGTGGTGACCAAGTGGACGTAGCCGCGCCCGGTGAGGGCATTCTCAGTACGCACCTCGATGGTCAGTACGCCTATCTATCCGGTACCAGTATGGCCACGCCGGGCGTGGCCGGAATTATCGCACTTATAGCCAGCTACTACGGCGATAAGATTGCGGACCAAGAAGAAATGGAAGACTTTTTGGAAGACTACGCCAAAGACATTCACACGGAGGGCGAAGACGCACAAACCGGAGCCGGAGCACCGCTCATCACGGGCTATTTAGACCGTGTGCCAGATGGCGACGATCCCGACGAGGAAGACCCGACCGACCCGGACCCACCGCAGCGGCCCGAGCGTTTGTTTCACCTGACGTTCAACGATCTTCCGATCCTATGGCGGCGACAAGGTGAGCGCAGGTTTCAGACCTGCACGCTGACCGAGCTGCGCATCGCGGTGAAAACGACCTTGACCGCCGAATCTACCGCCGCTACTTGGCGCACGTTGATCGGCGACTTCTTCCGTAACCGTGGCTACCAGCTATTTCCCGATAGCGACTTTGCGGACGCGGCCTTTTGGGCTGGGTATTTCCTCAACCTCATCGTAGGTAAGCTACACCCGCTACAAGTCCGTGAGCTGCGCTTTACTAATGGTCAGGACGCGCTCATTACGGTAGACCCGGTCTACTGGCGGCCTGAGCTGGCTAGCCTCAACGTAGAAACTTTTTATCTCACTCCAAATACTCCAATCATGGAAAACCAAATTGGTATTACCCAGACCGAAGAGGCGTTTGACGCACTCTTAGCGCTAAAAGAAGCCATTGAACTTAGCAAGCGCGACAATGACAAAATTGACTTTCCGGGTGACTTGGTCAACTTTGTAGCTCCTATTCCTCGCATTATCAAAGGTGTGGAAGGCGCTAACCAGATTCCCGCAGAATGGACAGACCTTGTACCAACCGAAATTGACCGTCTACGTGATCGCTTTGGTGACATTGTTGATGATCCACGCTGGCAACGTGCCTTTTTTGGTCTAGTAACCGCGGGCGACGCGATTCTCGAGATTATTCAAGATGGTAAAGAAGACGAAGCTGTTGCGTAAGTAGAGTGAGTCTTTTGCGCTTCCCTACGGCCTTGTACGCTTTGCGTGCAGGGCCGTTTTTGTGTGGATCAATTATTTGATGTATCATTGTGCTGCTAAACCGCCACTAGCATTGAATGTGCTTCAGACATTCACTTTACAAGTTTGGTTACAACTAAGAACTGGGTAGTTCTCCTTAACCTACCTTCGGGCCTGGGACATTCAAGTGCGACTTGGCGGTTTAGCTTGACGGAGACTACCC
>JBCDIR010000280.1:0-4905 GCA_038748735.1 Bacteroidota bacterium
ACTCATTTTATGCGTGCGGCTTTGGTAGATTTAGACAACGTTCGCAGTAATGCAAATCAGGGAATTCACGCAGCAAGTTCCGGTGGAGTATGGCAAGCTGTAGTCTTTGGATTAAAGATCTGGCGTACAGCAACGCCATTGCGGTCACGTCTTACCCGCACGAAACCGGCAATATCGGACACTACCAAATGGCCGACGGCACCGTGGGCATGATGTCTCAACCGCCCATCGGCGGTACGCTGAGTTGGCTGATTTACGAAAAGTACCAAGAAGCGTGGTTCCTCGAAGAAGTGTTCGACAATCTATTGCAGTGGAACGAATGGTGGCTGGATTACCGCCTCAATCAGGACTACCTGGCCTGGGGCGGCTGGCCCGGAGCAGATGCTCAGATCGCCGCTTGGGAGTCCGGCCTGGATAATGCGCCCATGTATCAAGGCCAGCAAATGCTGGAAACGGAAAACGCCGCTATCCACCAACTGGCGGATGTGGGTTTGAATAGCCTCTACGTGAGTGACTGTCAGCACCTCGCCAAAATGGCCGACGTACTAGGACGCAAGACCGAAGCCCAGAAGTTGCGGGCGCGCGCTAAGCGATTTGCTAAAAAAGTAGAAAGCCTCTGGGTCGAAGAAGAACAGGCCTATCTAAACCGTAATTTGCTGACCCAGCAACCCGATCCCCATTTGGCACCACCCCTGTTTTATCCATTGATTGCCAAAATTCCCTCGCCCGCCCGGGCGCAAGCCTTCCTGAAGGCACATTACCACAACGAAGAAGAGTTTAGCGGCGAATTTATGCTGCCATCTTGTGCGTACAACGATCCGCTTTACGATAATATCTACTGGCAAGGAGCCATCTGGCCACCGCTCAACTTCCTAGTCTACTTGGGACTCCGCGAGTACGACCCTAAAGTAGCGGGTGAGCTAGCGCAACACTCCTACGATCTCTTCCTCGAAGCCTGGCAAAAGCACAATTACGTGTTTGAAAACATCAACTCCGCTAAAGGCGTCGCCGATCCCGAAGACCAATTGATGACCGATCCCTTCTACCACTGGGGTGCCCTCATGGGCGTGATGCAGTTCATGGAAGCGGGTTGGTACGACACGAATCAGGACCGTCTAAAACCCTAAGGTACTATGCTACGTTTCTTGGCATTTCTGCTGGTCGGAACGCTCTTGTTCGGAGCTTGTACTACATCCGCTACTGAGGTGGATACGGATGGGGTCAGGTGGTCGTTAGTCGTGGAACAGGCTAACGGACAAGCGACTAAAGTCTGCGCGCTTCCGGCGGACTGGGCGACTACTCCCCAGCAGATTACGACTGAGCTGGACAGCCTCATTGTTAAGCTCGAACTCGAACCACGGGATAATTATACGGCCTTCACCGCTACGGCAACGGCCCTGCGTCCTCAGGAATTGTTTTTATCGTTGCGCGCAGATTTTGCTGCTGATGATTACCAAACCTATAACTTCAACGGACCAGTAGACAGCGCGGAAATTTTCCGGCAGAGTCCGCACGATATTGATGCCTGGATTGTGAAAACTATCGCTATGCAAGCGGTTCCCGTCGTGGCGGTACAACGGGAGGAGGAGTTTACCGTAGCCGTCAGTGATGCGCCCTTTCAGTACGCTAATTTCACCTCGCAGCAGTTTTACCCAGCGCGTGGCACCTTCTCGCTGAGTTCGGGTGATAATGGACAATCTCCTGGTATTCAGCCGGATACCAGTCAGCGCTTGAACCTGGATTACAATGCAGATAAGACGCAAGTCTTTAGTCCGGGGCGAGTCATAGCGCATTATCACGAAGTGACGCCGGAGCGTCCGCACACGCTTGAGGGAATACTGTTTAAGACAAGGGCAGCGGACTTCAAAGCGTTGCGCCAAGCTATTACTTACCGCGTAGCGGATCACTTTTCCGAGCAGCGGTACCAGGATTATTTCGGTGCCCTGGCGTTCACGACGGCCTACATGAACCTGCGCGCCAACGACTCGGGTAAGAGCAAATACTGGGTAGTCCCCGCCGTGGAATACGGCAACACCCAGTACGGACGCGATGCGTTTTGGATATCTTCCATGCTGGACCCGGTCTACGATGCTGCTTGTCTGGAAAGTGAACTGGCCGAGGTCAACCACTTTGCGGAATACCCGTTGGTGACGCTCATTTGGGCGTACCGGGCGGAAAGGAGTGGGTTGCAACTAGACCGCAAGTTACTACAAGCCTACGTGGACGCTATCGAACTGCGGGTACGCAACGACCGCTACTACAGCTTCAACGCGGCGGACGGTCGACTGGATTTTCAGTACTGGGGCGACGTGATGGCGTTTGAAAAAGACGATATCATCGCCTACAATCAGGGTTTATTCGCCATTGCGATGCGGGTAGCCAAGGAAATGGGACTCACCGTAAACGTGGATGAGGCGGCAGCGGCCCAAGTCTACCGCGATTTATACCACGAAGAACTCGGCATGATGCCCGTGAGCGAACAAAAGCTCATTCTCAGTCCCGATGCGCTGGTGCCGGATTTGCTCGCACAACTTTATTTAGAAGAACCCCTGCTTACGGATGAGCAAGTACGTCGCCACTTCGAGCGGATGCGCGATTACGCCAAAACGGACTACGGTTTCAAGATCGTTTCCACTCCGACGGGGGAATATTTACCCGCCGAACAGTACGATATTCCGGGTTACGTATCGCAAGTCAATCGGGAGAAAATGCCTGACGGTCGTTACTTCCGGGGCGGTTCGTACTTCCTTTACGATAACCTTTTCTTGATCGATGCCTATTTGCACGGCATCGCAGAAGCAGAAGAACTGCTGAAGTGGCGGGTGGGCTTAGATTTCGCCACCGGCAGCACCACCTACGAAACCCTCAACACCCTCACCGGAGAACCCTGGAAACCGAATATGGGCTGGAACGTAGCGATTTACGCTTTCTGGCGACAATTGATGGACCAAGGCTTGGCGGACGATGAATTGTTACAATCGGTAGCGTCCATCGTACAAGCCGAGACACAAAACCAATCAACAGATGAGTAGACGACTATGTACCTTCATGGGCCTGTTTTGCTTTCTAGCTAGCTACACCCTCGTTGGGCAAACATCCCAGCGCACGGCCACTAACGCAGCTTACGATTTTCCGTTTCAAGACCCTACGCTATCCACCGCTCAGCGGGTCGACGATTTGGTAGGACGGCTTACGCTGGAGGAAAAGGTATACCAACTGTTCAACGAGGCACCCTCCATCGAACGCTTGGGTATTCCGCAGTACAACTGGTGGAACGAATGTTTGCACGGGGTAGCGCGCGCGGGTCATGCGACGGTCTTTCCCCAGGCCATTGGACTGGCGGCCAGCTTTGACGAAGAACTGATGTTGGCCATTGGTACGGCCACTTCGGACGAAGCACGGGCCAAGCACCGCAATTTTGCCCGCAGCGGCGTACGCAGTATCTACACGGGCTTGACCTTTTGGTCACCGAATATCAACATCTTTCGGGACCCACGCTGGGGACGGGGCCAGGAAACTTACGGAGAAGACCCTTACCTGACGAGCCGGATGGCCGTCAATTTTATCAACGGCTTGCAGGGGGATGATCCGAAATACCTAAAAACGATTGCTACCGCCAAGCACTATGCCGTTCACAGTGGCCCCGAGGAAACCCGCCACGTCGACAATATTTTTATCAACGACCGCGACCTACACGAGACCTACCTGCCGGGCTTTAAAGCTGCCGTGGAGGAAGCCAACGTACAATCGATCATGTGCGCCTATAATCGCCTACGCGATCAACCCTGCTGCGGGTCGGATATGTTGTTACAACGCATTCTGCGGGAAGATTTTGGTTTCAACGGCTACGTCGTGACGGACTGTGGCGCCATTCGGGATTTCTATAAAGACGAACCCATTTATCACAATATCGTAGACCGTCCTTCCCAAGCCTGGGGCTGGGCCATCGCCGCCGGAACGGACTTGAACTGCGAAGAGTCAAAAGCCTTTATCGACGATAATTACGAGCAAGCCGTGGAGATGGGAATGCTCAACGAAGCGGACCTCAACCGAGCACTCAAAAGACTGTTCACGGCGCGAATGCAGTTGGGAATGTTCGATCCCGAGACGCATCCGTACACCCAAATCCCCATGTCCGTCGTCGGTAACGAAGCCCATCAGCAGCTAGCCCTCCGTGCCGCCGAGCAGTCGCTGGTCCTCCTCAAAAATGAAGAGGTCTTGCCGCTCCGGGGACGACCGACCATTGCCTTACTCGGGCCCAATGCCCATAACGAGGATGTATTGGTGGGCAACTACAATGGCGTACCCATGAACCCCAGCACGCCGCTGACTGCGTTGCGTGAACGCCTGGGCGCGAAGCGGGTACTGTACGCTCCGGCTTCTCCGTTGGTGGCTAACGTATACGCACACTACACGCCCGTACCGGCGGAGGTACTTTTTCACCGCAAGGACGGAAAATTGATGCCGGGTTTGCAAGCCGCTTACTACAAAGATACCTCCCTGGAATCGCCACCCGACTTGGAGCGCGTAGATGCTCAGGTAGATTTCATTTGGGCTAAAACCCCAATTAGTGGACTGTTAGAAGAGTCAACCGCTGTGCGTTGGGAAGGCGTACTGCGTCCCAACCGTACGAGCAACTATCAGTTTGGTGGTACGGTCACCGTCAAAATCGACGGACGTGAGCTGGCTGAGCGCGAGATCGTTGCGCTACAAGCGGATCAAACTTACGCGTTGGAAGTTAATTACGTAAAAGAAAAATTTTGGTGGGGTAATACCGTCACGCCACAAGCCCATTTTACTTGGGTGGACGCTGCCAAAGATTACCAAGCCGAAGCCCTAGCGGCGGCCCAAGCCGCTGACGTGATCATTTTTTGTGGGTTGACTTTATCGTTTTCACAGGCAGGG
>JBCDIR010000281.1:0-4880 GCA_038748735.1 Bacteroidota bacterium
CAAAAAACGTTATCAATAACACCGTTTCGTCTACGTTTGACGCGAGTGTTGTCCAAACGAATAGTGAGATAATGGGAATCAAGTTTACCAGCAAAAAATAAGAAAATACTAGCAGTAAATTTGCTGGAATTCTATCTGGAACTACCCTGGTCTTAGATTGTTGCTTTAACCAATAAAAGGATAGTAACAGTAGCGCAATAAAAACGAATAACAAAAAGACAATCACGCTATTTAACAACTCGTTTAGGTAGCTCGCTAGATCAAAAGGTAGGAGAAAGTAAAATCCAAGCAGCAGGCCACTGATCCAAATAGATCGTATAACGTTCGTGTGAAACTGCGTCGTCCAAAGGATCGGATAATTCGTCAAAAAATAATGGTCCAACTTTGCTACTAAACGCTTATAGCTCCAATGGCTAAGTGGGCTAGCAACGCCTTGAAATCGCCCCGCAAAACCCCGCCGCAGCGCGTAGCGCGGATAAGTCAGCAACAGCCCCAGTGCACTCAGCAACAGTGAGAAAACCAGCCCACTTGACCCACTAAAAACGCGTTTGTATACACCAGCCGATGCACCCACGTACTGTTTGGCCACTTGAATAGCTTCCATTTTTTGACGCAGTTGAAGACCGGCAGGCGTGGAGATGTCGGGGAGATCGTCCGGGGCGATATTGTCCTCATCAGCGGGCGGCACAAAGGCCAGTACGCAGACGGATAAATCCGCACAAAAATACACCTTGTCCTTACTGGGGTCGACTGTACCCTCGTCTTCGAGAAAAGTATTCCCTGCCGGTTCTTGGAAGAGGGTCAATTCAGTGCCTGGCGGGAAGAGTCCATACTTTTCCAGCAGTGGTATCAGCATCGGTTTTTCTCTTTCCAGTCGGTTATCTGTGAGTGATGGATCACAATGCCAAAAATTATACTGCTGACCTAGGGCCATATCCGCAGCCAAGGCATCATTTGCTATGACAGTAGCAGTATTTTTCAGTAAGGGTTGAAAAAAAGAAGCCGCATTTACGTACAAACACAACATACCGATAGCCCCGAGCCCCCAGAGGACGAAGTTACTTTTGAACGACTGCTCATTTATCGGCACACGCAATTGCCAGTACACCCATAGTCCAAAAACACCAATAATGAGCGCTAAAAAAAGATAAACGATACCGAAAACACTAGCCACCGGCATCACATCCGCCAGATTTACGGGTAGTAGGCTCCCCAGGAAATAAAAAAACGGAGTCCCCAACACCAACGAAAAAACTAAAAAGTAATGCACCCGACTGCGCCATACCAAGGGATGATTGACTCGTAACCAGTGGTCCAAACGTTTGAACAACTGCCCTGGTCCAGAGCGCGGCTGGCTCGTCTGATATTCCGCGCGGCCACTCATAACTCGAAAAGCTTTTTGACCGATTGGCTGATGTTGCGATAGTAAATGAGGTTAACCTGCTGACGTAGCAAATGCTGAAGCAGCTCGACGTGCGTAATCGCTAAATCCGTGGTGACGACGTAGCAAACGCCATTGTGATAGAGCTTTTGGTAAGAAAAATCCGCTAGCTTTGCCTTTAGTTCGGCCAGCGTTAAGTCGCAGTCCAGCTCGAAAGTATTGTAATGGCGGTCGGTACCCAGTTCGCGGAGGGGTCCGTAGTAGGCCGGTTCGCCATTTCTAAGGTAAAGGATATTGTCCGAAACGGACTCAATCTCGTGTAAATGCTGCGAACTCAGCAGGACTGCAATCGGATACCGCAGGCTGTTCGACATGTTTCGCAGATCTTTGAGCACGATCAGCTGCGTTTTGATATCGAGATTGGCCAACGGCTCGTCGATAATCAACAGTTTGGGCTTCCAAACCAGGGCCTTGGCCAACGCAAAACGGAGTTTGAAGCCGCCGGACAGTTCCTGCCAGGCTTTGACCAAATGATCTTGTAGGCCCAGCCGCTGGATGATAAAGTTGACCTCGCGCGTATTGTCTGCTCCTTTTATACCGTGTAGGGCGGCTTCAAATTGCAGCATTTCCAGTAACGAACCGTCCCAGGGGGGCAATTCCTGGGGGATGTAGGCAATTTCTCGCTTGACGCGGTGCCAGCGCACTTTAGCCATAGCCTCACCACCCTGCAGGGCCGGGTAGGCCAGCGTACCTTCATCGTGACGTAATTCCCCGGCAACGATATTGAAGAGCGTCGTTTTTCCATTACCATTTTCACCTACTACGCTGGTGATTTCTCCCAGGCGCAGTTGCAGATTGACCTTCTCCAAGGAAAAACCCGTTTTTTGGTAGGTCCGCCCCAAGTTTTTAGCTTCAAAGACCACCTGAGCTGCGGGTTGGCGCCGGGCGAAATACGCATCAATCTGCTCGGCAGTAACTGCAGTTGGCTGCGGCTGATCTTTATTTGCCGCCTCGTCAATATCTTCAAGCAGTTGAGCAAGGAGGGCCAACAGTTTTGCTTGTACACGAGCCATCGCGTCGGCGTCCGGTGCTTTGATAACGCTCAGTTTCAGCAAAAGTGCCTCGTGCCGGAGGCGCTTGGTGACGGCGTGATCTTTGGTAAAAGCCAACAACAATTTTGCTCCACGCTGTGGATCGGCCTGAATGATTTGTTGCAGTGCTGCTGCCTCCTGGTGCAAGGTATTTCCCATTAAGCAGCGAGTTTAAAGGCTAGATTATCGACGATACTGTCCATAAAATCTAGTATCTGATAAAGCAACTTATTGCGCTCAGTGGTAGCGTCGTCGAAGCTGATGGCTCCCCTTCTTTCCAGTTTTTCTAAACGATTACTTTTTTGGCTAATAACGATAACTTCGTTGACATCTTCCTTTTCATCTGAAAAATCACGCACAAAGCCCAGCAGTAATTTAATAGCGTCTCTGACCTTATCCGTTGCGATAAGATCCTGGATTTCCTCCACGCGCTTGTTGATGTCATTAGGTGCGGCCAAACTGTACAAGACTAGATAATCCCAAATATAGCCTTTCACTTGAGATACGCCAAATACCACTATCAAAAATGGTGTGCTATCTTACCGCTACCGCGCAAGCAATAGCAATTGACAAGAGCGTCTTCCCCACTACGATTGAAGCGATCCCGACCGAAAAACGGAAAAGCACTACCACGCAGCGCAAAGCGCAAGTACCCCCGCAATAACGACCGCAGGTCGGAAGAGCAACACCACGCAGCGCAAAGCGCCAGTACCTCCACGATAATGACCGCAGGTCAGAAGAGTACCACCGCAAAAACGACCACAGGTCGGAAAAGCACCCATGAACCCTCCCTCCACTTTAGCGTTTACACCCCCAAAAGCCGAACCATGCCCGAACTCCCCGAAGTCCACACCTTCCACCGCTATTTTGACGCGGCTGCCCTCCAGCAAAAAGTACTCCAAGTCGATGTTTCCGACGATAAGATCATTCGCAATATGAGCGGAACCGATTTTGCGCAGCGGATGGCCGGGCGGACGTTTACCAGTTCGCTGCGGCGGGGCAAGTACCTGTTTGCGGACCTGGACAACGGTCATAGCGTACTCCTCCACTTTGGGATGACGGGTGATTTGAAACTGTACCAAGAAGCGGAAGAAGCCCCCCGCTTCGAGCGTTTCGCTTTTGTCTTAGCGGACGGCAACCGCCTCGGTTTTGACGATGCGCGCAAGTTTGCCCGAGTGCTCTACCTAGAAGACCGCGACGCGTACATCGAAGAAGTCAAGCTGGGCATTGATGCCTTGGACATTACAGAAGAGCAATTTCTGACGGCCATGGGCCAGCGCAAAGTGAGTATCAAAGGCTTTTTGCTCGACCAAAAGAGCTTAGCGGGTATGGGCAACCTCTACGCCGACGAAGTCTGCTACCGCACCCAAGTCGACCCGGCTAGCCCTGCGGCGGCCATTCCTATACGTAAGCGCCAGGAAATTTTTGCCAAAATGAAGGAGGTACTGACCACTGCCGTCGAACAAAGTCCGTACTACAAGGATTATCCAGACAACTGGTTCTGGAACGAGTGGCGCCACGAAGATCATCTAGCACCGGACGGCAAAAGTAAAGTTCAAATGGGAAAAGTCGCCGGGCGAACGACCTACTGGGCCGCGCCCTGGCAACGTTTGTACAAAAAGTAGTGTTTGGGGGAGTGTTTGGGATTAAGACGGAATAAGCTCTTCTGATTTCTAGTCGGAATCGCTGGCAGTGTGCGCTCGACAAGTCGAGCTTACGGTAGTACGTTGCTTTGCAACGGGTGGTGCTGCTCCCTACGGTCGCGGTTATCTTATCCTCAGCTATTGGCTGACCCGCGATTCCAACCGAAGGTACGGAAGAGCAGCGCAAAGCGCCAGTACCGCCACAACAACGACCGCAGGTCGGAGGCGTACTCAAAGAACCGTCAATAAAACGGCCGGGCCGAGCAGGAGTACCAATAAAACAATGGTGTCTAGTAGCTTTTGCATTTGCTGTCTGGTGTAGCGTGTGTGTTTGTTATTTGCCCCTTTTGACGCTGTAACAACACTGCTTGGTACATCTCAGTCGCCGCTTTAATGCTTTGCTAACGGGCTTTAAGATATTTTAACTAAAAAACATGCAAACGACCGTATTCAGCACGCACCAATTTGAACGCGCTTACTTAGAAAAAGCCAATCAATCGCAGCACGAACTTAACCTTCTGGAGGCTCGGCTAACGGCTAAGACGGCCAAACTAGCCGAAGGTAGCCCCGCCGTCAGCCTGTTCACCCAGGACGATGCCTCGGCTGAAGTCCTCCAACACCTCTACGATGGAGGCACGCGCTACCTCGCGCTACGCTCGGCGGGTTTCAATCACGTAGATTTGGACAAGGCACAAGCGTTGGGTATTCGAGTAGCGCGGGTTCCGACTTATTCACCCTACGCGATCGCGGAACACGCGGTGGCCC
>JBCDIR010000282.1:0-4870 GCA_038748735.1 Bacteroidota bacterium
CCCAGCAGTGCAAATCCCGGCGTAATCCTAGGAAAGGATAAGTCGTTTGTTGACGGGCAAAATCGTAACCAATGGAACCAATATCAACATTCCAGTTGGGGGTCAGTTGGAAACTTCCGGTCAATTGTAGACTATTAGTGTTGATGGTGAACGTGTCTTTGTTAACATTCACGGGGCGAAAACCGAAAGCTAAATTGTGCCGAATGGAAAAATTCTCGAAGAGACTCAGAAAATCAGTCTCGTCCGACGGTTTGAGATCATCTCCGAACTCATCTACTTGCTCTACCACCTCCTCTTCTTCCCCCTGAAACATGGCCCGGATTTTACCAACGGTTAAGGTCGTGTTCAACCTGAAGTTGGCATCCACAAAGCGGGCAATACGTTTGGAGGCGCTCCAGGTAGTTTCGTCTATTCTGGTAATGGAACCCGGTCGCAAAGGGTCATCGATGCGCTGTTGCGGATCAAAGGAGGTGGCAAAAGAAAAAGTCGACGCCCCCTTGAACAGACGCGTGGTACCCGTGATCATGATGGGCGACCACTTCAACGAATCCGCCGCGAAGTTATAGTTGCCCATGACGTAGATATTATCAAATAGTTTGACATTTTTGACGGTCGAATCTCGCTTCACGAAGCGTTTCATTTCCAAAATATTGGTAAAACTGTAATTCAAGCCCAGGCGCTGTTGGCTATTGGGTGGACCGCTAAAAATACTATTCTGAAAGCGAGAAATCAGCCGATTCGTCGTCGGGTCTAAGGTATCGGGCAGCATCAAAAAGTTATTGGCACTCGCTTGGTAATCCGGCGCGTAACCCACCGTAATGGTTGGCTTAATAACGTGTCGCAGTCCTCGAATCGGACCTTTATTAAACAGTACCGTACCGAATATCTGAGTCGTCAAGCTGAGGTTCGCCGAATATTCCCGGAAGGAAGAAAAGCCCGCAATCGTATCCAGATTATAGGTACCAAAATCAACGGTTTTAATCTCCAAATCGCCATTATCTAAAATGGTCGTATCTAGGGTCACCTGCGATCCGTCGAACGCCCCATCTAGACGCTCCATCGACCAAACCTCACGGTAGCTAGCACCGGGATTAAGGTTGAAATATTTAAAAATTTTGAAAGACGTACCCGTAGTGATATTGTGCTGCATACCGTAGCGCGCTTGCTCCAGCGTGGACCGCTCAAAGAAGGAGGTATCGGGGGCCACGAAGTTGGCGCGGGCTTCGTTGGTGTAGCGCAGCGTAATATCTTCGTACCACTTTTTCTGGCCTACTCGTTCTTTCTTGCGGAAGGGATAAAGTGCCTGGGTTTGAAACTGAAACGTGGGAAAATCCACGGTGATGGTACGATTGGAGAGACTCTGACTGTGCCGAAAAGCCACACTCATCGAAATCGGCTTATCGTTCCAGTTGCGCGAAAACGAAAAATTGGAGTTGGTTTGGGTCTGCAAAACGGACCGCGCGTCGTTGAAAATCCGTTGTTGCGCATTATTCGTCTGAAAATTGATGCTTCCCCCCAAGCGGTTCATGGGGTGAGCGGCGGGGTCTTGGTTATGGGTCCAGTTGAAAAGAAAACCATTCTGGCGTTCGAAGATTGACTCAAAAGCAGGTTCATTGTTTATTCCCATTACTGGATCGCCATTAGCGTCCAGCTTGGGGACTACTCGCTCTTCGCGGCGACTGTCAAAGCGCAAGTTCAGATTACCGGTGTAACGATACCGTTTTTTGTAATTCAGCCTACCGCTCAGACCGTAAGTTCCTTGTAAATAAATGTCACCCAGCAACGTTAGGTTAAAGCTCTCCCCCAGTGGAAAAAACCAACCGACGTTACGAAAACCGAAGCCCCACTGTTCGGAATACTCGTAGTCCTGCGGAAACATCAGGCCCGTGCGCCGCCCCTGCGAAATCGGAAAAAATCCGAAGGGCAACCAGACAGGCGTCGGTACCCCCATGATCTCTAAATTCGACGGTCCGACCACTACTAATTTGTCCGGAATAACTTTTTGCTTGCTACTGCGAATACCGAAGTGCGGATGGTCCGCCGTACAGGTCGTAAAGATGGCACCGAAGCTGTAGATTACGTCATTGGCCGTCGTATCTCCCGGCGGCGCACTCACAAACTTGGAGCGCGTACCCCGCACGATGATGTCTCCTTCTTCGGTCACTACGTCGTAGACGACGCCTTTGCGGGTGTCGAAATTGTAGCGCATTCGGTCGGCGTTGAAGGTGTTTTCCCCTTCCGTAAATTCGGGCAAGCCTTCGATTACGCCCGTCGTATCGTTGGGTAGCCCTTCGGCCACCACCTCATTTTTGGACCAATCCAGCTCAATGTGATCCGCTCTGAGCGTAATGGTAGTATACTGCACGAAAGCATCGCCGTAGAGGTGAATTTTTTGTCCCGTTGCGTCAATAATCATTGAGTCCACCGCGTTGTAAGTCACGGTAGCTTCAATGGAGTCTTTAGAAATGGGTACCCCAAAGCTGACTTGCAAGCTGCTATCCTGGCGCGTCGTGTCGATGGTGGTCTGCAAAGTATCTAGCAAGACGGCCGTCGTGTCCTGAGCAGACAAACTGCTTAGCCCGCACAGCAAACAACCAAAAAGAAGTAACTTCGCCTTCAAGATAATAAGACCTTATTAGTATTAAGCATGATATTTACTAACCTAAGTCGTCCCAGGCTAGCCACCGTATTCGGATTCACAACGCTGCTCCTATTGTGTACGCCGCTTGTTAACGTTGCTTTTAACGATTCTTTAGCATACGTTAATGCGTTAGCGCGCAAAGGTATTGTAAACAATTGTGAAACGCCGCCTCCTTTCCAACTAAATACCATCGTCATCGACGCGGGCCACGGCGGAAAAGACCCCGGCTGTTCCGGCAAGGGTTCCGTAGAAAAGCACATTGCACTGGCCATTGCTAAAACTTTTCGCAACAAAATAGAAGCACAGTATCCACACCTAGAAGTGATTCTGACGCGGGAAGAGGACGTTTTCATCCCGCTTTACGAACGTGCTGCCATTGCTAACCGGGCGCAAGCCGATCTCTTTGTTTCGATCCACTGCAACGCACTGCCCACCAGTCCGGCTACCTGGGGTTCCGAGACTTACGTCATGGGTTTACACACCGCCGAGCACAACCTGGACGTCGCCAAACGCGAAAACGAGGCCATCCTCCTGGAAGCGGACTACGAGCAAAACTACGATTACGACCCCAACTCACCCGAGGGACACATCCTGCTGAGCATGTTTCAAAATGCTTTTTTAGAACAGAGTATCCTCTTTGCCGAGCGCGTGGAGTACCACTACAAAACGACGGCTGGTCGACGCAGCCGGGGCGTAAAACAGGCGGGTTTCGTGGTACTGAAAGAAACGGCCATGCCCAGCGTATTGGTAGAAACGGGCTTTCTCACCAGCTCCAAAGACGAAGCCTTCTTGTTAACGGACGAAGGTCAAGAGCTCGTCGCTACGGCCTTGCTAGAAGCTTTTTCTGACTATAAAAATATCTTGGAAGGGGAAAACGGTGGCCCGGACGCGGACCTACCCGATATTGAACGACGTATTCCTACCAGTGCTGCGGCCAGCTCTTCGCCCGTGGTACAGACGCCCGCTCCTACTCGCCCCCCCGCCAGTACGCCCAGCAGCTACGCCACCAACGCACCAGCACCGCGCGCCGACAATTACGGTATTCAAACGGAAGCCCGCATTCAAAATACGACTCCTAGCCACCAGGGAACCGTTAGTGCCCCCGTCCCCGCAGCGAACCGCGCCCGCCAGACGGGTCAGCGTGGGGATACCAGTTGGGCCGAGGATATTGGTAGAACACCCGCTACCCAAACTAATAAAGGGGCCGCCGCCAGCAGCTCTCCCTCTGCCTTACTTAATCCGGGCAACGTCTATTACTGTGTACAGTTAGCCGCCTCCCCCAAGCCGCTCGACCTCCGTGACCCCAAGTGGCAGAACTCGGGTTACCTCATCGAAGTACACGAGGAAAGTGGGCTGCTCAAATACCAAGTACGGAACCTCAAAAGTACCGCCGGCGCTTTTGCGGCGCGTTCGTCTTTGCAGCAAACGGGTTTCCCCGATGCGTTCATCGTCGCTTACCGCGATGGGCAACGTATCTCGTTGGGCGAAGCGGAGCAGTTGCTTGGCGAATAATATTACTCTTCTTCTTGGGGAAAGTCGATCTCTAACTGGATACCCGTTCCCTCCATCTCCTGCTCCCGTTCCAAGTTGGACACCGATACGCCCAGCAAGCGTACTGCCCCCACTGCTTGGATATTTTCACTCAGCAAGCTGTAAATCGTCTGGCGAATCTGTTCGCGTTCACGCACTTCGTAGCGGAAACTACGCGAGCGGGTGAAGATTTGAAACTCGGGCGTGTTCATCTTTAGGGTGATGGTGCGGCCAAAGTTTTGTTTTTCCTGCATGTAGTCGTAGACCTTGTCAATGACGTAGTCTAGTTTTTCACGCATCTGCTTTTCGTCGGCGATGTTTTCGGAATAGGTACGCTCGGCCCCGATGGATTTGCGAATACGGTTGGGGTTGACGGGGCGATGGTCTTCTCCCCGGGCAATACGGTAAAAATGTCGACCGGCTTTACCGAAGCGTTGTACCAGCTCGATTTCTGAATACTCGCGCAAGTCGGCCCCGTGGCGAATGCCCATGCGTCGCATCTTTGCCGCCGTTACCTTACCGATACCGAAGAATTTTTCGATGGGTAATTCACCAATAAACTGCCAAGCCTCCTGCGGCAGAATGACTTTCAGGCCATTCGGTTTATTGATATCCGAGGCAATCTTAGCCAAAAATTTACAATAGGAAACGCCTGCGGACGCCGTCAATTGAGTTGTCTCCCAGATTTCTTTGCGGATC
>JBCDIR010000283.1:0-4861 GCA_038748735.1 Bacteroidota bacterium
AACTTCACGTGCTCATCCTCAATGAGCAACTCCCCCTGTTCCGTCTGACTAATGAGACCGCTCTCTACGAAGTATTCCAACATCTGCTCCAAGTAGAACGGATTGCTATTGGTGGTCCGCAACAGCAGCGCCAGGAAGCTGCTGGTAATGGGTCCCCCCAACTGCCGTTCGGCGAATTGGCGCACCGCCGGTTTCGGTAAATTCTCGAGTGCTACCTCCAAAACCGGCACCTTGGCTTTCGCCAAATGCTTGGTAGAAAGCGGGTAGGTTTTGCTCCCATCGTCCGAATAGCGAGCAACGATGAGTAGTAAAACGGGGTAGGTGACGGCCGCGCGCTGTAACTCCTGCAGCAGCTCCGTCGAGCTATCGTCTAGCCACTGCGCATCTTCCATTTCTACCACCAACGGACGCAGGAGGCTTTCTGCTAAGAAGAGGTTGATAATCGCGCCAATGGTGTTTTGGTAGCGCCCCTTAGCGTCCAACTGCTCCCAGAGGGAATCCTCGTCGTGCAAATCCAGGAGCGCCGCCAGGATAGGACGCGTTCGCTCCAACTCGCGGATAATCAGGCTAGCCTGTGGACTATCCTTGGCGGCCAAGGCAACCAGTAGACGCTGAAACTGCGCCTGAAAATTAGCCCGGTTGGTGATTTCCGCTTCTTCCGGCGATTGGTCAAAATAATTGAGCAAAAAGTAGAGAAACGGATTGAAAGGTTTGTGCAAAATCTGGTCCGCCTGGCAGACAAACCACTGCGCGGCGGCGTTGGTAGTAAGTTGCTGCCGCCACTCGTAAGTGAACCGGCTTTTGCCAACGCCCGCTTCGCCAAAAACGTAAGCCACCCCCGCACTTTTCCCCAGTAGGAGTGGCTGACTAAAAGCGTTCACTTGTGCCAGTTCGCTATCGCGCGCAATGATCGTTCCACTGTAAGTGGGTTCTGCATTAAAATTGCGCCCCAGTAGTTTATAGGTTGGCACATTCCCTTTGATGCCCTTGTACTTGATGTTACCCGTATGCAAGAAGCGGAAGGCGCGCTCGTCCTGTATGTCTTCATCTACGAGAACTTCCCCCCAATCAGCCTTGGTCATCAGGCGGGCCGCGAGGTTTACACGGTTACCCACGCAAGCGTACTGACAACGCTCCTCTCCTCCGACGATACCCGTATAAGCCGTTCCGATGGTGACCCCCGCACGGAGCTTCCAGTCGTATTTTTTCTCGGCGGGACTCATGGCCTCGCGCAGGCTAACAATGAATTCTAGTGCCCGCTTAATATTGTTTTCAAAGGCTACGGGTGCGCCAAAAAACAGCGTAACTACTCCACCTTTATCTCCAAAGTCAATTTCCTTAAAGTAGCCCGAAAACGAAATCGTCTGCTGAAGAATAATGTCCGCAAATAGATTCAGCTGGTCGTGATCGTTTACGTTTTCAAAACCAATGAAAATAGAGACAACGGGACGAAACTCGCCTTCCTGCTTATAATTAACAATCGCTTCGGGCAGGAAAGCGGCGGCGACCTCCGGTAGGATATCCTCACCCGGCAGCGGTACCGGAAAATTACTGATGGGGATATTACTGCTGACCCGGTAGGCATCTTCCCCCACGGGCTCTAGCGTCAGTTGATCGTTCGGAAGCTGCCGCAACAACAGTCCGTCGATGACAATATCGCTCACTTCCGCTAGCGTTTGGCAAAAAGCACAATTTTCGATGGGTGTACCACTGTAATAGAAGGTTTTATCTTGGTTACCCACTATCCCCCAGTCCACTTGGCCGTAACTCAGCCCAAACTTTAAACCGATGGTAAAGTTACCAAAGCGGTTTTTCCGCCGCTCAAAAAGCGCACGGGCCATCGCCGCCGTTTGCACTAGGCCCTCCGCCGTTTGCCGTTCATCCTCCGCCGGAAAAATGGCCGTAAAAGCATCCCCCGCAAAGTACGGAATAAAGCCTCCGCGTGCGTACACCAGTCGGACCAGCGGCTCGAAGATTTCGTTGAGTAAGGTACTCAGTCGCTCCGCACCTTGGTGACCTTCGCGCATCAGTCCTTCCGTCAAGGGCGTAAATCCTTTGAGATCCACAAAAAGCGTATACGCCACTAAGCTGCCCTTAGTTTCTTGCGCCAAATAGTGCGCCTGGATACGGTATGGAATGAGATGCTTCAACGCAGGTAAAGATACTTATTAAGTGGGGGTTTCCAGTTTTCTTTTTGAACGGCACCCCAACCAAAGTGTAGACTTGGGTGCTCGTGGGTTGGTCTTGTCAACCCGCAAATTACTAAGCGATGATAGGACTAACTAGCATTTGAGCTCAAAAAAACCAGCTTTCGTGTGATGAACTTGTTAAAAACACTTTACCCTAACGCTAGAAGTGCAACCTTTATGATGTGAACTCGTCGTTCAAACGGACCTACTGATTTATCCCGACTACTTACCACCTGAAAAATCGCTTTATGAAATCACCCGACTTCCGTACCGTGGGTCTTTTATTGACCCTATTTTTGCCGTTAGCCGCCTGGTCACAGCAAGTTTTATTACCCGAAAAGAAAACCCTCGAAGCCGTTATTACTACGGTTCCACTGGAAATCAACGCCAGCCTTGACGAAGCCGTTTGGGGACTCGCTCCCGTAGCGACGAACTTCGTAGAAAACCGCCCCGATCCCGGTACAACGCCTGACTTCGAGTCCGAAATTAAGGTGGTTTACAACAATCTTGGTATTTACGTTGGGGCCAAGCTACTGGATCACACCCCCGATAGTATTCAAATGGAACTGGCCGAACGCGATAACCTCGGCAATACCGACTGGTTTGGTGTTATCATCGACGCCTACCGCGATGGTATCAACGGTTTTGGTTTCTTAACCACTCCGGCCAATGTACAATTTGACACCAAATACTCCACTTTTGGCGAAGACAAAGGCTGGGATGCCGTCTGGGAAAGCGAGGCCCGCGTAACCGAAGAGGGCTGGGTCGTCGAGATGTTCATTCCTTACTCCGCGCTGCGTTTTCCGGATGCGGAAGAGCAGATTTGGCACCTCAACTTCGTACGCACCGTGGCCCGTACGAACGAAAAGACGTTTTGGAACGAAGTGGACCCACAAGAAGCGGGCTTCCTCAATCAGGCAGGTTACTTGCGGGGCATGAAAAATATCAAATCACCCGTTCGTCTACAAGCTACGCCCTTCGTCGCCTTCTACGGCCAACAGCACCACGATATCAATAGTGAGCCCGTCAATGCTTACGGCCACAGCATCACGGGTGGCATGGATGTCAAGTGGGGCTTGTCCGATGCCTTCACGCTAGACATGACCCTCATTCCCGATTTTGGCGAAGCTCAGTCCGATAACCAAGTCCTGAATCTCTCGCCTTTTGAGGTTCGTTTCGACGAGAATCGCCCTTTTTTCACCGAGGGTACCGAGTTATTCAACAAAGGAGGTCTCTTTTACTCCCGCCGCATCGGTGGTCTACCACTAGACTACTACGAAGTAACGAGCGAATACGACAGCGAAGACATCATTTCTAACCCACAAAAGTCGCAACTGTACAATGCTACGAAGGTCTCCGGGCGTACGGCTAAGGGTACGGGGATTGGCTTTTTCAACGCTACTTCCGGCCGCACTTACGCCCGCGTGATGGACCCCGAATTAGGTGAGATGGACATCCTCACCGATCCGTTAACCAATTATAACGTTTTGGTGGTGGACCAAAACTTACCCCACAACTCCTACGCGACCCTCATCAATACGACCGTCCTGCGCGAAGGCGCTGCCTACGACGCCAACGTGACGGGGATAGACTTTGAGCTACGCAATAAGGAAAACTCCTATTCCATTGGTGGCCGCAGCGCCCTCAGCCAGCAGTACCATCCCGGCCAAACGGATCTGGGCCACACCATTGCTTTGCGGCTGCGCAAAACCAGCGGCAACTTGCAAGCTGGCCTCAATTACCTCGAAGAAAGCGACACCTACGACATCAACGATCTCGGTTTTCTCTTCAACAATAACGAACGCAGTTTCAGCGGCTTTATCGAATATAATCAGTACGAACCTTTCGGTGCTTTCAACCGGGCGGGCGTTGGTCTCTACTCGGGTTACCGCCGTTTGTACGCGCCGAGCCGCTTCACAGGGTGGAACGTGAACCTGTGGTCCTGGGCGCAGTCTCGCAATTTTTGGAACTTCAACGTCTGGGGCAACGTCAATCCACTCAACAGTTTTGATTACTTCGAGGCCCGTCAGGACGGACGCGTTTTTGTCGAACCAGGTTCAGCCAATGCGGGCTTCTGGATGAGTACGGACAGCCGCAAAAAACTACGCATGACCCTCAATGGCGGCTGGTGGTCCGCTTTCCAAAAGGGCTGGTACGATACGTGGTACAGCGTCGGCGCACGGTACCGCTTCAACGACCGTTTGAATATGCGGATTGAATTAGAATACAATATCGAAAACCAGGATGTCGGCTACGTCAACGATGACGACGTTAATTACATCAGCTCCACGGGGGAAGAGCTGACGCGCAACGAAATTTACTTCGGCCGCCGCGACTGGAAAACGACCGAGCTGTCCTACCGCGCCAACTACAATTTCAGCGCCAATATGAACCTGAGTTTCCGCCTGCGCCACTATTGGTCGACGGTCAATTACACCAGCTTCCACCTCCTCAACGAAGACGGCAGCCTCAGCACTACCGACTATACCGGTGAGCACAATAACGACTTCGACGCCTTCAATATCGACTTAATTTACCGCTGGCGCTTTGCCCCCGGTTCAGATATTTTTGTCGTTTGGAAAAATAGTCTTTACAGCAGTGCCGAAGAACTCAGCCGGAATTATTTCCGCAATCTCGATGGGCTCTTCCGTTCGCCGCAGGACAATAGCGTG
>JBCDIR010000284.1:0-4855 GCA_038748735.1 Bacteroidota bacterium
AACGGTACGGGCATTGCCGAAGACATCCGGACGAAAATTTTCCAGCCCAACTTCACCACCAAATCTTCGGGGATGGGGCTGGGCTTAGCCATGTGTAAAAACATTGTGGAACAGGCGGGAGGAACGATTGATTTTGACACCCAACTCGGCTCGGGAACTACGTTTAGCGTCTGCTTACCGCTCCACATCTCCGAATTAGTCCCACCAGGTGCGTAAATCCGTGCGCACCCGCTGGTAGCCGGAGGTCAGCTCAATTTTCACCTCGTCAAATTCGGGTAACCGCCACTTAGACGTCACGGGCCTAGAAAAGGCGAAAGGTTCCGCCGGAATCCCCATCCAGTTAAAGTCCAGCTCATCGTTGTCGTTCAAGTCGTGGAAGAGGGCAACGGCGTATTCCCCGTAGGCGAGTCCTTCCACCACTACGCGTTGGGTGGCCGTTTGGCGTACGTCTACCTCCACCAAGTGCGCTTGCTGCTTGTCCAAAAAAGCCGCCGCCGAGGGGTATATCCCAATCCACAGCTTACCGTGATTGGCCCGAACGTTTTGCACCAATAATTCTAATTGTGCCACGGGCGTTTCACTGACGTTAGCCACACTCAGGGCAACCAAGACAACCAATAGATAGCGTAACATGGGAATACGTGTTGATACATGTATAAGAACAACTTGCGGAGTGGAGGGTTGCTTGGGCAAATGTCCTGAAAGTGACAGCTTCCGTAGTATTTATTAATTCCGAGATTTTTATTCATAGCGTGAAATTCACCCCACTTACAGGGTAAACGCATCAAATTTTAATTGTCCTGAAACACGTTAGAACCGGTGGTGGTGGCCCGAAAATGCACTATTTGAGCGGAGCGAGCCTGCCTGACGGCAAAGGCAGGTTTGCATTTTCTAGCGTTTTTGATTACTATCCGCAATATTTGCTCCCAAGCGGCGGTTCTGTCCCGATCTTTTACTAGGGCTTGATACGTTTGTGCACGGCTTGACGCTACTGGATAGCGCCCTATTTTTTTTCCGTTCACGAAAACGGTAATTCGCTTCGTTTTCTCAAGTAATAATTGAGGGTGTAAGCGTACTTCTACCTCCCCTACCCGACTGGTTTCTAAGTACAAACGATGCTTAACCCAACGCGCCCGCACCGCGCCCACTTTGCGCGGAAATAAGAAAGCTGCTTCCGAATAATCGGGTATAACTTTGGTTTCATCATCGACATCTACCCAGTTGGGTACGGTAAAGTTCATCTCCTCGTACCACGCGCAGGGGGCGCGTAAAGTATCCAATTTAGTAATGGACAACCAGTCACAGCGTCCGTAGCGGACATCGTCACAGGCCCAATAAATGGCTGGGTTAAAAGGCTTACGCTTTTGTCGTTGGATGAGCGTAAAAATTTCGGCCACGGCTACTTCACTTTCCGGAAAAGCCGGAAACCAGTGCGGAAAACCCAAATAACGGCTACTCGTGAACTGAATATCGTGTGTTTGCGCCAAGCGCGCCAAGCTATCTATACCACTCAGCGGGTAGTAATAATCCTGGTCCGTAGCGATGGCGTGAAACGGCCGATTCTGCAAGTTTTGGATTGGCGTAGCCCCCGTGTATACCTGTGGGTGCGTATTGAGACCAAAGGCTCCGGCAAAAGCGGACGGCTGTAAAACGGCCAGCGTAAAAGCGCCCGTAGCACCATTTGAGTGCCCGCTCACGAAGACTTTATCATCGTCGATATTCAGCCGCAGCTTTAAGAATCGCAGTATGTTTGGTACCAAATCAAAGCCGTCCGTCGGAGTCAACCAGTTGTAGTCTTGCGTGGCAACCGGATAAACCATTATTACGCCAAGGCTATCTGCATACTGGGAAAAATATTGATTCCAACCACCCGCCATTTCGGCGTCTACCCAGGGCGGAAAGGCTTCGATATGACGTACTGCTCCGTGTAAATGAAAGAGCAGTGGATAGGTACGACGGCTATCGTAACCTTTGGGTAATTGCACTAAAAACGGTACGTTTAAATCTGCCCGATACGGCAGCTCGAGACTGAGGTACTGGGTGGTATCCGTCTGGTGGGTAATTAGGGGTAAGCCTTGTTCAACACTATCCCGCCACTGAGCCTGCGGGAGATTTAGCCAGCGCTGTAAGCTAGCTTCCCAGCGGGCGGTTAACGCTGCTTCGTCGGCCTGAAAAAAGGGAGCGGCGTTTGTCGCTAATACTTGCTGATAAGCCCGAGTTTTGGCCATCAAACGGTCTTCCAGTGTCTTCCAGCGTGCGTCAGTACGTAACGTATCTAGGTCGGGATCGTCTCGATACAATTCGAGGTTTTTCCAGTAATCCGTCTCCACACTGCGGGTGAGATAATCGAAGGCCAAATCCACTTGTCCATCCAAAGCCGCACAACAAGCCACCATGTACGCATTTCCACCCCGCTCCGCAGGGTAGTCGTCCATTAACCGAATGTGCGCCTTGACGCAATCCGCGTAGTCTTCTGTTTCGTAAAAAGCCCAAGCCGCATCGGAAGCTGCGGTGTATTCGTCCGTCTGGCCGAGCACTGGCCACGATATAAAAAGTAACAAAATAGCGACTAAGCCATTGGAAATAGATAGGTGTTGCATACGTTAGATGATTGGCCGATCAAAAGGGATTTTGCATCTTTGCCCAAAGGTAATTATTTACTTGGTCTCGGTTGAGCCGAGAGCCAGGAGGAGCAACTTTTTGACTTGAGTCCCTTGTTTAGCTTGTAATTAGCCTGATGTTACCATCATTCTAATTCCTTCACTAAAAAGGAACCAACCTGCCTGACTGTGTCTAGGCAGGCAGGAAAGTTGCCGGTTCCAAAATCTTTTAATGAATGGACACAAGTAATTACGCCTAAATTTAAGCAAGAAACAGTGGCAGGAAGCATCTTCGGGACACAATTTAGAATTAGCACCTTCGGCGAATCACACGGCAAGGGCCTCGGCGTGATTATTGACGGCTGCCCGGCGGGGGTAGCCATTGAGGAGGATTTTATCCAGGCGGAACTAGCGCGCCGACGCCCCGGGCAAAGTAAGATCGTCACCCAACGCAAAGAACCCGATCAGATGCAGATTTTGAGTGGGGTTTTTGAGGGATACAGTACGGGTACGCCCATTGCAATGATCATTCTGAACAGCGACGCCCGCTCGCGGGACTATTCCCACATCGCCGATAAATTTCGGCCTAGCCACGCTGACTTTACCTTCCACGCCAAGTACGGTCGACGCGATTATCGCGGCGGCGGACGCTCGTCGGCACGAGAAACTGCTGCCCGGGTAGCGGCGGGTGCGGTGGCGAAGCTATTTCTAAAAAGTCAAGGAATTGATCTCTTCGCCTACGTTTCCCAGGTAGGTCACTTGCAACTACAACAAGATCATACGCAAGTAGATCGCAGCCAAATCGAGCAAAACCCCGTCCGCTGCCCCGACGCTGAAATGGCCGCCGAAATGGAAACACTCATCAAAGCCGTCCGCAAAGAGGGCGACACCATCGGCGGGGTTGTCAACGCGGTCGTCCGCGGCTGCCCGGTGGGCCTCGGCGAACCCGTCTTCGACAAACTCCACGCGGACCTCGCCAAAGCCATTATGAGCATCAATGCCTGTAAGGGTTTTGAGTACGGCTCGGGCTTTGCGGGCGTCAGCATGCGCGGTAGCGAGCACAATGACCGCTTTGAACAAGACGGCGATCAAGTCATTACGACTACTAATTACAGCGGCGGGATACAAGGTGGTATTTCTAACGGTATGGACATCTATTTCCGCGCAGCCTTCAAGCCCGTCGCCACCATCATTCAGGACCAGGAATCCGTCAACGAAGCGGGAGAAACCGTGACGGTGAGTGGTAAAGGTCGTCACGACCCCTGCGTGGTTCCGCGCGCTGTTCCCATCGTCGAAGCCATGACGGCCCTGGTGCTGGCTGATCATTTGCTACGGCAGCGAGGAGCTAGAGTCGAATAAGGCCCATTTGCCGAAAATTTCACCCTTCCTCTAATTTTTTTCACAAAGTCGTGAACCAAGCTATCCGAAATGCGTTGAACGCTACGTAAAGAGAAGTTAAACAGTTTAACTCTCTCCTACGTAGCCTGAACGCAGTAGAGTGTGAGATAAGAAGAGAGAGAGAAAAACTGCTGTTCACGCCCCAACGGATTTTTCAAGTTTAGATAGGTGGTTTTGAGGCGCATTCACCGTTACGGAGAATGCGCCCTTTTGTTTTTTGGCTTAAAACTTGCAATTCTTACAGAAAGATGTGACCTTGGAATCGCTAAAAAGAGCATACCCCATTGCATGGCAGAAGCGCATTCAAATAGTACACGAGATTTTTACAAGTTCAAGGAACTAAAAGTCTATGCTTCAACGGAGTGGCTAGCCGATAATCGCAAGAAATATCGTCAGGTTTTCGACCGTTACGCTACTACTTTTGTCTACGCCGAACTCTCCTTCTACAATAAGTTATTCGACGCACGTGACTGGGAGGTCACCATCGATCTCATCTGCTATTCCTTACGCAAAACTAAGCGGGAAATCTGCCGCCTCAGCCTCACTAAAAAGATCAGCAAATACGATCACGTAGCCTACGTGCGCGAGGGTTGGGGCAACAAAACCGAAGGCAGCTTCTGGAAGAAAGGTACCTATTACTGGGAAGCATTTTTGGACGGTGAAAAGGTCGGTTCTAAATACTTTTACGTAGAAGACGCCACGCAGGAACCACATCCTGACGAAAATTCCTATCTCGAAGTAGAAAGTCTGCGCCTCTACGAGGGTCCCTACGACGACGTCAACGAAGACGACCGTATATATGGCAAATCCTTCAATTGCGAAGAAACCCGCTACATCTACCTGGAAATTGTGTTGCG
>JBCDIR010000285.1:0-4852 GCA_038748735.1 Bacteroidota bacterium
CCGGAGCAAATACATTATTTGCAGTTACGGTCATGTAGTCGGGTACCGCACCGCTTTCAAAATCTTCCGAAAAAGGTGGCAGGAAGCGCTCAATCGTCAAGGTCAGCGTATCGTTTACTCGGTCAGAGTCGTCGTCCATGTCCGTCCAGACCTGGATCGTGTATTCTCCTACGTCTGTGAAGTCGTACATCAGATCAAACTCGAAGGTTTCCGTACTGTCGCGGCTGATGATACCCGTGTAGAATCCGTCCGTGGGTTGGGACACCCCCGAAGGTTCTCCGTTGACACTGAAATTCAGCGGGAAGAGCGTTTGCGGGTCCGCACCGAAATTGGTGATACCCACTAAAATGCTCTCGCCGAGGCCAAATCCGCAGTCTTCGCTGGGTTCCAGGAGCGTAGTAATACCAATATCATTGGTATAAATGGTGGTAAAATTGAACGGTCCGAAAGTGAAGCCCGTGGTTGGGTCCACATCACATATACTGGTGATGTAGAATTCATATTCGGTATTTTGTGCTAGGCCCGTCAATGTCAGCTCCGGGGTGTCGCTTAAAACGGTATTGCCCATGCCGAGTTGAAAACCAACGGTATCAAACTCTATCCGGTACGTACCTGGGGTTTCTGTATCCAGGGTGATAGTAGCAGAGTTGTCATCAAAAGCGGTCAGGGCAATATCTTGATTGATAAAGGCGGGGGAGCAGGGTTCACAGCTAACGCTCGCTTCCCAACCCGCTTGGTTACCAAAACCAGTAGAAGAGAACGTAATCGTCAGGCACCCATTATCCGCATTGGAAAAGAACGTATTCGGTTGTTCCACGTCAATAGCAATCGGATCATCCGTACCGATACCATTGTAGATAGAAAGTTCGTCACCGAATAAATCGATCGCCACGGTGGTAAAGTCCATGATAACGAAATCATCGGTATCGTCGGGACAGATGACGGTTGTTTCGTCGCTGTTATTGGCGTAGTTACCGTCGGGACCACCGTTGTCGAAAAAGGTCTGGTCACAACCCGGAGCCGTAGTAAAGCTAAGGGGACCTATCCAGTAGGAAAATCCACCATCATCACACTGACCACGTACGTAAAATTGGTAGCTGGTATTGGGCATACCATCGGTCCAGGTGTAAGCCGTTTCAGTGAGGTCAGTTTCCGTCGGGGTACCCGTTGGAGCGGTACCCAATTCTACGATTTCTACGTCCCAGGCTGATACGTCGCCCGTTTGGATCCAAGCGAAAGAAGCGCCCGTATTGGTAACGTTTATCAATTGAATGGCGGTAGGATTATCGCAGGCTGGAGGTACGTCACAGAGGATGAACGCTTCCCAACCTTCACGCACAACGGAGCCGTCCGAATCCCAGGTGACGGTCAAACAGCCATTAGTGGCCGTAGAAGTGAGCAAAACGGGATTTTCAATATCTAGTGCTAGTGGATCGGCATTGGTGTTACTGCCGTTGAAAACGTTGAGTACATCGCAGCAAGACTCTACATCTACTGCCAAAAAGTTTAGGGAGACAACGTCGCCTTCCTCCTCGGGGCAGAACGTCCATTCCTGGAGTTCATTGTTATTGTAAACCCCGTCTGGACCGCCATTGTCATAAAAGAAGCCACCACAGGCAGGAGAAGTGACAAAGCTAACGGGCCCCACCCAGTCTGTAAGCGCTCCGTCGTTGCAAACGCCCTGAATGTAGACATCGTAAACCGTACCGGCTTCAGCACCCTCCCAAGTGTAGGGGTTGTCCGTGATGTTAGTTAGCGTAGGAGTCCCCGTAGCCATAGCACCCGCTGCAACGATCTCGAATTGCCATTCTTCTACATCACCCACTTGTAGCCAGTTGAAAGTCGCACCCGTAGCAGTGGGCGAGTTAATGGTCAGGTTAGTAGGGTTAGGACAAGGGGGCGGTGGCGCACAGGTAATCAACGCCTGCCAACCCGCTAAGGTTACGGAACCGTCCGAATCCCAGGTGACCGTTAAGCAGCCATCATCCGCACCGGAGGTGAAACTTTCGGGGGCTTCAAGATCGGTATTGAGGGGATTATTGAGGTCAGAACCCGAATAGACAGCTAGATCGTCACAGCAAGATTCTACGGATACCACCGTAAAGGTGAGCGTTACGAGATCACCCGGGTTGTCCGGGCAGATGGTCCACTCTTCGAGTTCGCCATTACTGTAATTACCGTCTATGCCGCCAGAGTCGACGAAGGTGTCTCCGCAGTTGAAGTTCTGTCCAGAAAGTAGTCCTGCTAACAATATATTTGCAGCGATAAAAAAGAAAGTAGTTTTCAAGCCCATCAAGGTAAAGTTTTGGCTGGATGTTGCTAATTTAAGCGGGCTAAAAATAGGTAAAAAATCCCTAATCTATTAGGCAATAGTGGTAGATAAGCCAAGTAATGACAATTGGTTAACGTTAGAAGCGTTTGGTAGCTTGCTCAAAAAAAACTACATTGGGCCGATCAAAGTCGGTCTTATCTTAAACATTTGTAGTTACGAGCTGTTAGGTTCGCAACAATCCATCCGTACGTTGGCCTACAAAAACAGGCCGTGGTTTGGACCCAAAAAACAGCTGCTGTGGCGGTATATTCAATTAAAGATCTGGAAAAGTTGTCGGGCATAAAGGCCCATACTATTCGTATCTGGGAACAGCGCTACGAAATACTCCAGCCACAGCGTACCAAAACCAATATCCGCTATTATCAAGATGAGGATCTGCGGTTATTGCTCAACGTAGCTTTACTCAATAAGAATGGCATAAAAATTTCCAAGATCGCCAAAATGACGGAAGGTGAATTGATGGAAAAAGTAGCCGCGATCTCAGAAATCAACATAACGGACGGTACCCAGCTAGACGCACTAACGTTGTCGATGATCGAAATGGACGAGTCCAAATTCGACCGTATTGTCGATATGAACATCGAACAACTGGGCTTTGAGCGGGCGATGATGGAAGTGATCTATCCATTCCTGGACAAGCTGAGTGTAATGTGGCTAACGGGTTCCATCGACCCCGTGCAGGAGAACTTCATCAGTTACCTGATTCGCCAAAAGATCATCAGTGCCATTAATGCCATCCCGGTGGCTGCTGCTGCGGAAGCTCCCCAACGCTTTCTACTCTATCTGCCCGAAGAGGAACGCCAGGAACTATCCTTGCTTTTCATGCACTACCTCCTGAAGGCCCGGGGAAAGTTCGTCATTTTTATCGGTCAAAATATCACGCTAACTGACCTAGCGGATGCGACGCGTATTCAGCCTGTCGATTACATTTTCACGATGATCACCGAAAGTTTCGCCGACGAGCCGGTGCAACATTACGTTAATCGTATCGCTAGTACGTTCGCTAGTGCAAAAATTCTCCTCTCCGGTTACCAAGTCGTAGCCCAAAACGTGCAGACGCCCAGTAATGTGCGTATCCTCAAAAGCCTTGACGAGGTGCTCACTTTCATCAACGGCATGGACCGAGCCGCCGCGCGATAACGACTTTCTTGTCTTTCCTGCCAGATTTAGGACTTATAAGATAGATGTAGATACAACTATCTGCTTAGGTGTAGTGTTTTAGGCATGTTCACATATTCAGCAAGTGCTAGCAAACAAACAATTAGCAATTGCGCTTTATCCTAATTCAAAAAGAAATGAAAAACGTATTATTCCTAGCGTTAGCCCTATTCTTAGTAGCCTGTGGTGGTCCCGAAGGGGAAAAAGTAGCTGCCGAAGAAGCAGCCACGGAAACCGCAGCTCCCGCCGCTGCCAAAACGTTGGCGGTCGATACTGAAAAAAGCCAAATCAACTGGGTCGGCGCTAAATTTACGGGCGATCAGCACTCCGGAACCATCGGTTTGTCGGATGGACAGCTCGAAGTACAAGACGGAAAATTAGTGGGTGGTGAATTCACCATCGACATGACCAGCATGAAAAACACAGACCTTCCGGTCGAAAAGCAGGGCGACTTGATCGGTCACCTTTCTAATGGTGATTTCTTCTTAGTAGATTCTTTTCCCACGGCAACGTTCGTCATCACTGACGTAACGGACGCCGACGGACAAAGCAGGATCACGGGTAACCTCACCATGCGTGATATTACAAAGAGTATCTCCATTCCGGCCACCATCAAAATGGACAATGGCCAGGCTATGGCTAATACGCCACAATTTGTCATCGACCGTACGCAGTGGGGTGTGATGTACGCTTCTACTGCCGCCGGTGCCATCAAGGACAAGGCCATCAAAGACGAGATTGGCTTGCAGATTGACTTAGTGACGAAGTAGTCCGTGTAAATCAATCCACTAAAGAACTTGTTTAAAAAATCTCCCATGGCTAGTGACTGGCCGTGGGGGATTTTTTTATGGGTAGGATACCCGCTTCCGCTGCTTGCGTTTTTTGGTAAACGGCTGCCGTTTCGCGGATAGTTTGTGCTAAATCACGGTAAGAAATTCCCAGCTGATCGCGGGAGCGTTGATTGTCGTAGCGGCGATTTTGGTAGCTATTGCGAGCCGTCTCCCGGGTGAGGAGCGGTTTCGTACCCAGCAAAAATGCGCGGATACGCTCTAGGACCGCCAAGCCAAACGCCCAGCTTCTGGGCAGCAGTTTACTTGGGGGACGTTGTTGGGTGGCTTTAGCGATTTGAGTGAGCAAGTCTTGATAGCTCAGGTGTTCCGCATTCAGTAGGTAGCGCTCGCCGTCTTCGTTGCGGTCCAGCAGCAGTTGCACTGCGGCCGCGACGTCACGTACGTCTATCATGCCCGTGCTACCGCTGGGGTAATAGGTCGGTTGGCGGTCAACGTAGCGGAAGAAACGTCCGGTGCCCGTATCCCAAAAACCGGCACCCAAAATAGTGCTGGGGTAAAGCACGCCCACGGC